>JAFYLX010000173.1 GCA_017556895.1 Bacillota bacterium
ACTAGTGTCGCCCTATTTTTATAATCAAAAGAGGTGAGACTATGGAAGATAAAAAAGACCTTATTATAGAAGAACAGACTGAGGAAGTGCTAGAACAGACTGAGGAAGTGCTAGAACAGACTGAGGAAGTAAATGAAGAAGCTTCTGCCGAAGCTCCGGTAGAAACTAAAAAGAAGAAAAAGAAAAAAAGCAATATTATCTATACAATCCTAATGATATTCTGCCTAGGTGTATTCGCATTTGCAGGCTATAATCTTTACACGATCTATAGCGATTATGAAGAAATAGAGGAATACTACGAAGAAATCATAGAAGAATACGTAGAAGTTGACGAAGAAGGTACTATTAGCTATGTAGACCTTGGCAGACTTATGGAAAACAACTCAGACGTTAAGGGTTGGATTTACATTGAAGGCACAACTGTAAGCTATCCACTATTACAGGGACCGGATAATGACTACTATCTATATCTAAACTACGATGAACAGTATTCAGGTGCTGGTAGTATTTACATAGACTCAGCAAATGCTGGAGACTTAAGTGATGACCATACTATCATCTATGGCCACAACATGAAGAACAACAGCATGCTTGGTAGAATGAGTGACTTTGAAAGCCAGGCTCATAGAGATGCACATCCTAACGTATATATCTTAACTCCTAGTGGATTATGGAGTAAGTACGAAATCTTCGGATACTATAGAGCTGATGTCAGCGATGGAACATTCAGCATCTTCACAGACAATCCGGACAGCATGGCAAGTTACCTAAATCTAGTATCTGAAAAGAACTGCTATGACAACCAGAATCTGCCAACAGAAGGTGAAAAGATTATTACTCTTTCCACTTGTACAGAAGATTTAGATGACAATAGCAGAAACGTATTACACGCAAAATTTATAGGCGTTGTAGATCACGTTGATGCATAAGCAAAGAGAAATAAAAAAGAGGAAATGATTTAATCATTTCCTCTTCGTTGTTTTTTGATTGATATATTACGATAAGCGTTCCTGCTTACATTCCTTTCTGGAATGCCCAAACGATTTCATCGCCTTCTTCTAAGATGTAGTCAGAAGCAGAAACCATTGCCATTTCGCCGTTAACTGTATATAACCAACCAGCCATCTTATCGAAGTCACCACCAGTGAATCCTAGCATGGAGTTTAGGTAAGTTCCATCAGCACTTAACTGGTAGTCTAGATTATTATTGATGCAGAATACCTGTGTAGCTTCGAAGACTGAAGAGCCTTCTTCTGCATAGAATTCAGTTTTTTCGATTGGCTTAAGGCCTTTAACTTCAAGGTCATCGTCAGGTGAGTCAATGAATGAAATGTATACTGTCATTGGATTTTCGATTTCTTCTAAACCGTCATCTGATGGAGCACCACAAGCTCCTAGTGCAAAACAAAGTATAAAAATAAGAAAAACAGATAATAGCTTTTTCATAATTACCTCCTATAATACATCTTTATTAATTTTACCATAAAAAAATAATTTATGATATACTAATTTTAATTAAAGGAGGTGCAATATGTACACGATTGAAAGAAGTGAAAAAACTATTAAGGTTAATGAATATATAGATAATTACGTTAATGTAGAAGAGTTCTTACAATACTGCAAGAAATGCGATAATTACGAAAAGATTTGGGCTTGCCCTTCTTATAACTTTAACCCTGAAGACTACTGGAGGGAATACGATGAACTTCTAGTGGTTGCCCGCAAAATCTTGTTTGGACCAGATGTTGATGAAGCGAGAAGCTACGAAATCATGCTGGAAGTGAAGCAGGATATGAGCCGCGAACTATATGAGTTAGAAAAGTCATATCCTGGATCCATTTCGTTAAGCGCAGGGAGCTGCGACCTGTGCAAGGAAGAAGGATGCACGAGAACACTAGGCGAGCCATGCAGATATCCTGAAAAGATGAGATATTCTATCGAATCCCTAGGCGGAAACGTGGGTAAGACAGTAAGCAAGCTCATGGGCTACGAACTTGAATGGGTAGAAGAAGGTAAGGTTCCTTCATATTTTGTTTTGGTAGGCGGACTGTTAAAAAAATAGAAATTTTAGTAAATTAATGCAACCAAATTCCCCTTTTGTCGGGATATATAGTAGAAGGGTACCCGTCAAAGAATAGGGAAGGGGGCGAAAAGATGCAGGATTATGAAATTGTGGATCTGTATTGGGAGAGAAACGAAGGGGCAATAGACGAGACAGAGAAAAAATACGGCAAATATCTTTCGAAAATCGCATATAATGTTCTGTCTGATTACGGCGACAGTGAAGAAACGGTAAATGAGACATATTTGAGAGCTTGGAATTCTATGCCCACTGATAGGCCGTCAAAACTTTCCACATATCTCGGAAAGATTACAAGACAGCTGGCAATCGACGTATATAGAACACGCAATCGAGAAAAGCGAAAGGCAACGGAGTATGCAGTATCATTGGATGAACTTGCCGACTTACTGTCGGAGGGTAACTTAGTAGAACAGAGTACAGAGCTAAAAGAATTGTCTTCGGCAATCAATAGGTATTTAAAAGGTTTGAATGCACAAAATCGTGTGATTTTTGTATGCCGATATTACTATATGGACTCTATTAAAGATATCGCTGGTTACTATGGCATGAGCGAATCCAAGGTAAAGAGCATCCTTTATCGCACCCGACTTGGACTAAAATCTTATTTAGAAGAGGAGGGGATTTGGTTATGAGAGAAGAACGATTAGTAGATGCAATGAACTTCATAGAAGACGACATTCTAGAAGAGTCTTTTGAAGTACGTCAGGGTATAGTTAACGTCGATGCTGTGTTTGATGGGCCGGTTGCGGTGAAAACATCTATTTTGCCTAGATGGGGAAAGATAATTATTGCGGCAGCAGCTGTCTGTTTAATCTCTATCGGTATACTCAATTTAATTCCTGATGACAAGGGAGAACTAATATACGGAAAGAATTTTTCTGGTGCCGGCAGTGGCATAGTCTTTAGTGAAGAGAATCTAGAATTAGTTGATTATGCAAACCCTTGGATACAAAATGACGTGTATATGCCCGCAAAACTCCCGGTGTATAAGAATTTATCTTACTCACCTGCAGGCGAACCTTCTGGCCTAAATGATGAGCAGATGCTTGATTTGTTAGAAGAAACGGCAGATTCGATGGGTCTTGAAATCGAAAAAATTGAGAAAACTGTTAACCCTAGAGATTCCGAAGAAGTATTTTGCTACTCCACTGTGGCAGGCAACACGGCAATAGAGGTTGAAGCAGATGGATTGATTACAATTACTATTAAGGATGAGCCTGGAGTAGATATGACGGCAGCGCTTGATTATAGTATGTTGGGATTTGAAGAACCTATTGCAACAAAAAATATCGAAGGCAACCATATAATATACGAAGGTAACGGAACCTTAACGGAGGACATGCTAAACTACTTCTTTGGGTATGCAGAATTCTATCCAAGTGAAGAAGGGCGCCGTATCATAAGGATTCACAACGAGCTGATGGCAGCGGAGAAACTTGGAGATTACTTCTATATTACAATTGAAGGGGCAACGAAGAAGCTGTATAGCGGTGAGTATTACACCAACTCAGGATATGGTATTTACAAAGATAGTCGCATCGCAAAATGTGATTTAGTCTACCGAAATAGCAGAACTGAGGAGGCCTTTGTGCCGTACTATTGTTTCTATATAGAAATCGAGGACGAAAATCTTCCATCGGGCTATCAATATGGAACATTCTACGTACCGGCAGTTGAAATGGATTAACTTTGCCATACAGAAGAAGGCTTAATCATTAAAGTGGCAATAAAATTGACGATATTGTCATGTAATTTAGAAAAATGTTTGTTTTGTGGCAAGAAAGGCTCGACTAATTGCCAAAGAAAAGACACACTAAATCAATCGTGGCAAAATACAACAAAATATTGCCACGTGATATGCTCGAACTAATTGATTGTGACAATTTTAATCAAAATAAGAACAATAACGATAATTAGATAACAAAAAACACTATAAAACAATAAAAAACCCCGCGTTCTACGCGGGGTTGGTTTTTTATTTAACGTAAACCTTAGGTAATCTCTGGCCGAAAGCGCAAACGATTTCGTAGTTGATTGTACCAGTAGCTGCTGCGATGTCGTCAGCAAGGATTGTGTTCTTGCCATCTGTACCCATGATGATAACTTCATCGCCAACCTTAACATCAGGAACGTCAGTAACGTCGATCATGCACTGGTCCATACAGATGTTACCTGCAATAGGAGCAACGCATCCGTTAACTAGAACCTTAGCCTGAGAGGAGTATGGACGAGGGTAACCGTCAGCATAACCTAAAGTGATTGTAGCAATCTTGGAAGGTCTTTCGGAGATGAATCTTCTGCCGTAACCTACGGAGAAACCAGCTGGAACGTCCTTTAAGTGAACGATGTTAGCCTTTACAGACATAACTGGCTTGATTGCTAATAAGTTCTTGTCTACTTCGTCGGAAGGATAGCATCCGTAAAGGATGATACCAGGACGGCAAGCATCAAAGTGGATAGTAGGAAGTTCCATGATGGAAGCAGAGTTTGCTAAAGTCTTCATTGGAATTTCGATACCAGCAGCAGTTAATGCGTTGTAGAACTTGTTGTATTTTTCTTCCTGCATGTGGGAGTAAGTCTTGTCGAAAGCGTCAGCTGTGGACATGTGAGAGAACATACCCTTAATCTTGAAGTTTTCAAGAGCAGCAATCTTCTTAACGTCTTCTACAGCGTATTCGATTTCGTCAGCTAAGTAACCGATTCTACCCATACCAGTGTCAACAGCGATTAAGCCCTTAACAACTTTGCCAGCTGCCTTAGCAGCAGCATCGATTACAGCAGCGTTAGCAGCATCGTTTACTACTGGAGTGAAATCGTAATCAACGATTGTGCTAGCGTACATATCAGGTGTAAGGCCTAAGATGATGATTTCTTCAGTGCAACCACCTTCACGAAGAGTGATAGCTTCGTGTAAAGTAGCAACTGCGAAAGTCTTGCAGCCGTTAGCTCTTAAAACTTCAGCAACTTTAACACTACCGTGTCCGTAAGCATCAGCCTTGATAACGCCGATCATTTCTCTATCACCAATTTTAGCCTTGATATTTTTGATATTAAAATCAAGATTACTTAAGTTAATTTCTGCCCAAGCAGGTCTTAAAGCATTCTTATACATATTTTAAGCATCTCCTTTTTTACATTAGTTGTATACAATACATCTATTATATTCCTACCTAAATAAAAATTCAAGAAAGAAGGAGCAAAATATACCCATTTTGTTGAAATTTTGCCCGAAATCAAGTATGCTATTTATATTCTAATAAAAAGATATTGCTAGGAGAATTATTATGGAAAGAGATAGTTTTAGAACCAGAACCGGATTCATTATCGCGTGTATTGGATCCGCAGTAGGTATGGGAAATATATGGCTATTCCCTGCGAGAGTATCAGCCCTTGGTGGTGCAGCATTTTTAATTCCATATTTCATTTGTGTAATCTTAATTGGCTTCACAGGTGTAATCGGTGAAATGGCCTTTGGTAGAGCTATGGGAGCAGGCCCGATGGGTGCTTTTGGTAAGGCAACAGAAATGCGTGGAAAAGGCAGATCCTTAGGTGAAGGTCTAGCGTTAGTGCCTGTACTCACAAGCTTCGCGCTCGCTATTGGCTATTCAGTAGTAGTGGGATGGATTTTAAAGTATTTAGTTGGATCATTAACAGGAGATTTATTCCAGGCATCAAGCGTGGATGAGTTTGGCGGTATGTTCAATGCTGTTGCATCATCTTTCGGCAACGTTGGCTGGCATATAGTGGCTCTTGTACTTACGTTTATAATTATGATTTATGGTATCGGAGCAGGTATTGAAAAGGCTAACAAAGTTATGATGCCATTATTCTTCGTTATGTTCGTTGGTATGGCAATCTATATTAGCACATTACCAGGTGCATCCGATGGTTATTATTACTTAACACATCCTGATTGGTCATACTTATTAAACGGCAAGACATGGGTATATGCTCTAGGACAGGCATTCTTCTCACTTTCATTAGCGGGTTCCGGTACTTTGGTATACGGTTCTTACCTAAAGAAAGACGTGGATATCCCTACAAGTGCAAGAACAGTTGCATTTTGGGATACAATGGCTGCATTAGTTGCAGCACTAACAATCATTCCTGCAATGGCAACAGCTGGACAGGAACTAACAAGCGGTGGTCCTGGACTTATGTTCATCTTCTTACCTAACGTATTTGCACAGATGCCAGGCGGTAATTTAGTAATCATTATCTTCTTCTTAGCTGTAACCTTTGCTGGATTAACATCATTAGTTAACCTATTTGAAACTCCGGTTGAAGCGCTTCAGACAAAGTTCGGATTATCAAGAAAGAAAGCCGTTGTAATCATCGCAATTACTGGCTCTGCTATCGCAATTTGTATCGAAGGCATTGTATCCGGATGGATGGATATCTTCTCAATTTACTTCTGTCCAATCGGTGCAGCAATCGCAGGTATCCTATTCTTCTGGGTTTGCGGCAAAGACTTCGTTAGAAAGCAGGTTGAGATGGGTGCTAAAAAGCCGATCGGAAACTGGTTCGAATTTGCCAGCAAGTATGTATTCTGCTTCCTATCAATAGCAGTACTTGTACTTGGTACATTACTTGGTGGCATCGGCTAATTGTAAAGGCCTGACTATAAGATAAATTGAAATTAAAAGGACAAATAGATGTTTTGAAGAGCGCTTTCGCCAGTGCTTGCACCAGGCGAGCTGTAGCTCGAGAAACATACTATTTGTCCTTTTCTTTTAATTATATAATTTTACGCCTACAGCTGCTCAAGGCCTGTACCGACGTCGTGCTTAACACGGTCTCTTTCTTCGGCTGATTTCGCGTTGTTCCACTGGTCCATAGTACCAACTAAATAACCCGTGATTCTTCTGATTCTTTCGAACGGAACGTGTTCGAACTCATATCGAAGATCGACGAAATCACCATCCACTTTAATATCTAGACTTTTTAATTTTCTATTGTATTTCTTTTCTAAATAATCCACGTAAGCCTGCTGTTCAGCTGGGGAAACATCTGATGTAACAATAACACTCATAATACTTTCTTGTGATGTACTTTGTATAAATACATCGATACCTCCTTTTCAAATTGTAATTACTAAAATTATACACCTGTTTTGGGCATATAAAACTAGCAAAATATGACAGTTTTAAAAAGTCTTAAGCATATCTTTATAGGAGAGATGCTAAAGGAGGTAGGTGTATGGCAAACATCGAGGAAAAGGGACGAGGTGTCTTCGCTAAGGATGAAACCAATAGCAAGTGGCATAGACACGATGACACTGAAATGATTAAAAAGATTTGTCCCGAAGGTTATGAGATGGCAAAGAAATATAAACATTTTATAATAGGAAATGCAACAGACGCCGACTTTATAGGGATTCCCGGTAGGTTTATTCTAAAAGAACAGCCAGCTGAAGGAAAAACAGGTTTTACCCTATGGCAGCCGCTTAAAGGCGGAGAAGAACTTTATGACACTCTAGAAAATATGGACAATGAAATATCGCAAAAGGTATATGGATATTGGATTGCAAGGATAGATAGCGAAACATTGGAAATAAGCGAGGTGTAGCTTGATTTTTAGCCAGTTCTATGGATTTTGTATGCAAAATGCAGTTGAATTGATGTACTGTTTATGGTACAATATCATGGCATATGGAAAAGTTTATGAGAATGGCTTTAGAAGAAGCCCAAAAAGCCAACGACATAGGAGAAGTGCCCATAGGTGCAATCGTTGTTAAAAATGACGTTGTTGTAGGGAGAGGTTTCAACAAGACCGAAACTAGCAAGGACCCAACCGCTCATGCTGAGATGGAGGCTATTAGAATGGCAGCTAAGACTCTTGGAGGGTGGAGGCTAATCGGATGTGACCTTTATGTCACTTGCGAGCCTTGTTCTATGTGTGCAGGAGCCATCGTTTGGTCGCGTATAGAAAATTTGTACATTGGGACTATGGATCCGAAGGCAGGAGCTTGTGGATCGGTTTTCAATATCGTGCAAGAAGAAAAGCTTAATCATAATGTAAACATAGAAAGAGGAATTTTGCAGGAAGAATGTAGCAAGATCCTAAAGGATTTTTTTAAGAATCTAAGAAAAACCAAAGAACAGAAATTGGAGGACACACAAAAATGAAGAGAATCGGTGCGATTTTAATGACATTAGCACTAATCATGATGTTATCAGTTTCATTCTGCTTTGCAGATAGCGGATTAACAATCGAGAACACTTACCCAGAAGATGGCTCAACAGGAGCATCCATCGAAAACCTTGGGGTAAAGATTCACTTTAGTGAAAATATGACAGAAGAAGCTGTAGGCAAAGCAAATAATGGTTGTTTCCAGTTATATGATGAAAATGGCCACAAGTTGCCAACAAAGGTACTTTACAACGACAAAGTAGAAGGTGAAGTACTAGTACTACTTGACACAAACAGCAATAATGTTAAGGCAGAGAGCAATACAGAATATACTTTAAAGATTTCCAGAAACACAGTTGATGATAAGGGTAATGTTCTTGGAGCTGACCAAACAGTAACTTTTAAGACATTAAACCAGAGCGTTAACACTATGGTATCTATGGGTATGATGGTTGTAATGTTTGGTGGTATCATGGTTATTTCTGCCAAGTCTGCTAAGAAGGCTGCTGAAGAAGAAATGAAGAAGCAGGACAAGGTAAACCCATATAAAGAATCCAAGAAGACAGGCAAATCTGTAGAAGAGATTGTTGAAAAGGATCAGAAGAAGAAGGCAAAAGAAGCTGAAAAGGCTGCTAAGAAGGCTGCAAAGGAAGCTGAAGCATACGACGATTACGAAGAAGACATCAACAAGTACAGAGTAAGCCGCAGACGTTCCGCAGGTAAGGCAGGAAGTAAGTATGTGGCTGCACAGAAAGCAGCAGCAGAAGCGAAGAAAGCCCAGAACGCGAAGAAGACTGCTAAGAACAAAAAGAAAAAATAATAGTTAAATAGATAAATGAGAGGGCTTTGTCCTCTCATTTTCTCTAAGGAGCCAATATGACAGAGATTACTATTAAATCCTACGGTAAGGTAAATCTTTCACTAGATTTATGCGGAGTTAGAGAAGACGGATATCACATACTAGAGAGCATCATGCATAAGATATCCCTTAGAGACATGGTCAATGTAAAGTGGACAAGTTTAGATAGGGACGAGATTGAGATTAATCTCACTTGCAACAAGTCATTTTTGCCGACAGATGAGAGAAATCTTGCATATAAGGGTGCAAAGCTTATGGCCGATGCCTTCGGTACAAAAGTTGGCGGAGGTATAATAGATATTTATATCGAAAAACACCTTCCTGTTGCAGCAGGCCTTGCCGGTGGAAGCGGAAATGGTGCGGCGTTATTAGTAGCTTTGAACCGCCTATGGGACTTAAAGTTAGATACAAAAGCGTTATGTGAATTAGGCGCTAAATTAGGTGCTGATGTGCCTTTCTGCCTATTAATTCAAAATACGAAGTATGTTTCTGCCCTTTGCGAAGGAACGGGGACTGAACTTACACCGTTGAAGAGTCGATTCAAGAAGGCTGTTTTGTTAGTGAAGCCGCCTTTTGGCGTTTCAACTAAAGAAGTTTATCAGGGAATAGATAATTGTGAAATATCAGCTAGACCAAATACGTTGGAGCTTGTAGAAGCAATGAAGAAGCGTGATAACGATGTGATCTACAAGAATATGGTGAATGTTCTAGAGGAATACACATTAAAGAAATACGAAGAAGTACAGCGAATAAAAGATAAAATCGCAGCAGAAACAAACGCCGAAAAGGTACTTATGACAGGAAGCGGACCTACTGTATTCGCATTATTTGACGAATTATCCGATGCACAGGCTGCATCTAGAGCAATGTGCAAAGAAGGTTATGAGGCTTATTGGGCGACAACATATTAGAGAAGACTAGCGGTAATAAGTGGAGGAAATTAAAATATGCTAAATTTAGATTTACAGAATCATAGACCATTACGCGAAATTGTTTATGAAGAACTAAAGAGACAGATTCTTGTAGGCGAAATCGCTCCAGGAACTCGTATGATGGAAGTCGATCTAGCAGAAGATATGGGAGTAAGCCGTACTCCGGTAAGAGAGGCCATTAGAAAGCTTGAAAAAGAAGGTCTAGTGACAATCGAACCAAGAAGAGGTGCATATGCATCAGATATTTCCATTAAAGACATACTTGATGTATTAGAAGTTCGTCAGAACCTTGAAGGAATGGCAGCAGGCCTTGCAGCTAGAAAGGTTACTGAAGAAGAAAAGCAGGATTTCATTAAGGCTAATCAGGCATATAAGGCAGCGATTCAAAGCGGAAATACTGATGAAATCATCAAGAATGATGAGTATTTCCATCAGTTAATCGTAAACTACAGCGATAACAAGACTTTAACGCAGCTTCTTTCTCAGGTGCAAGAACTTGCATTAAGATTTAGATACATCTACTACGATGATTTCTCTAGATACGAAAGAATGCCTAAGGAACACGAAGAAATCGAGGAAGCAATTTTAAGTGGCGACATCGAAAAGGCTAAGATTGTGGCAGAAGAGCATGTTGCACACTTAAAGGAATTCGTTATAAAACACGGGGAAAATCTTTTCCAGGGTACGAAGAAAGATGAAGCTAATTAAAAGACTTATATTCTTATTAATAATTGTAGGCGCTTTTTGGGCAGGTGGAACTTATTATAAGGCCTTGGATTTATACCATGAGGCAACGTTCTTGAATCCTGTGGAAGAAAAAGTTGAAGAAATTAAATCCATAGAGCATTACACTGCCTATAGCCAGTTGCCGGAAACATATATCAATGCTGTAATCGCAGTTGAGGATAGACGTTTCGAATACCACAACGGAATCGATTTGATTTCTACGGGCAGGGCGATCGTTACAAACCTAAAGGGTGGGGAACTGACTCAGGGAGGCAGTACTATAACTCAACAGCTTGCAAGAAATATGTACTTCGAGCAGGACAAGGAGTTCAGCAGAAAGATTGCAGAAATGATGGTGGCCCTTGAAATCGAACAGAAATATGACAAAGAAGAGATTTTCGAGCTTTATGCCAACGTGATTTACTTTGGTTCGGGGTATTACAATATTTATGATGCCAGCCAAGGTTACTTTGACAAGCCGCCTGTAATGCTTAATGACTACGAATGCACAATGCTTGCGGGGATTCCTCAGGCTCCATCTGTTTATTCCTTGGATGAGAACCCTGATTTGGCGGAAGAACGCAGACAGCAAGTCATCGATTGCATGATAGAAGAAGAATATATAAGCGAAGGCGACATAATGTAAGATATGAATCTCAAACTAGGGCTAGGGCCCGGTTTGAGATTTTCTTTTATGGTAAATAGAAAAGAAATTTTGATAATAAATAGCGGAAAGGATAGTTATGAATACACTTCAGCACACAACGGAATTAGCGTTGCATCTTTGTAATGCATATATTGATAAGGAAAGCATTGCCGTGGACTGTACATGTGGCAACGGACACGATACCCTTTGGCTTGCCAAAAGATGCAAAAAAGTGTATGCTTTTGATATCCAAAAGCAAGCCATAGAGGCTACAGCAAAATTGTTAGCAGAAAACGCCTTAGATAATGTAGAACTTATAAAAGATAGCCATGAGAATATTAAGAAATATGTTAAGGAAGAACCTTGCGTGATTGTGTTCAATCTTGGTTTCTTGCCGGGTGGAGACAAAGGTCTTACTACTAAAAGAGCAAGCTCACTTGCCGCGATCAAGGAAGCGCTAGAAGTGCTTGCTGTAGGCGGAGTTCTTTCCATAACTATGTATCCTGGCCACAAAGAAGGAAAATATGAGCAAGATTTGATTCTTGAATGGGCTAAAAATTTGAGCAGCAGAGAATACCATGCCGTATTTGCTAATATGCTAAATCAGTCAAATAAGGCGCCACAGGTGCTATGGATTACTAAAAAGAAATAGGGGATTATTGGTGCCGAGAGTTCGGCCCATAGAATGGAGATTGAAATGGGAAAAGAAAGATTTAAAGAAAACTTGATGCTTATAATAATAGGTGTTGTACTGTTCGTAGGATTAACTCATATGGCGACAGTATTAGACGGCGTTGGGTATGTTATCGGCCTTATAATGCCGCTTATTGTAGGAGGGGCTATCGCATTCATACTCAATGTGCCAATGTGTTTCTTCGAAAAACACTATGATAACATTACTAAAAAGAGCAACTCTAAAGTAGTAAAAAACTTAAAGACACCGGCGTGCATCGTAATAACCCTAGTTGCTTTTTTATTAGTGTTGTTCGTCATTGCCAACGTGATTTTTCCTAATATTGCAGAATCCGTTAAAAGTATTGCCATAATCGTTCAGGAAAACTATCCAACTTGGCTTGCTACTTTAGATGGATATGGAATAAACACAGATCTAATTAGAAACATTATCGACGATATTAACCCTCAGAAGATTGGTGAGGCTATCAAAAATGGGGGTGCATTCTTAATCAATACGGCAGGCCAGGCGGCTGGAAACGTATTCAGTGCAGCAACAAACTTCGTGTTTGGCCTTATTATTGCGTTATACATTTTGGCAAGTAAGAAAAAACTTGCGAGACAGGCTAGACAACTTGCTTACGCATATCTAAAGAAGTCTTGGGCAGACGAATTATGCGAAATAGCTTCTCTGACATATAAAACTTTTGCCAACTTCCTATCAGGACAGTGCCTTGAGGCAGTAATCCTTGGAACAATGTTCTTTGTAGTGATGTTCATAGGAAAATTCCCTTATGCAGGGACTATTTCAGTGCTAATCGGATGCTGTTCATTGATTCCGTTTATCGGAGCATTTATTGGGTTGTTCTTCGGGGCTCTTATGATTGCCGTTGTAAGCCTAAAGAAAGCGATTATATTCATCATCGTTTTCCTTGTTGTGCAGCAGATTGAAGGTCAGATTGTTTACCCAAGAGTTGTGGGAGGCTCAGTAGGCTTACCTGCACTTTGGACACTGCTTGCAGTTATTATAGGGGGAAATATTTCAGGTATCCTTGGAATCATCGTATTCATACCAATCTTCTCTGTTGTATACGCACTTCTTAGAAGAAATGTCTACGAAAGATTAAAGGAAAAAAATATCAACATAAAATAAAGAAAAGGCCGGATTTTATCCGGCCTTTTGCTATAGGTTTATAGATTCTTAAATTTCTTTTCGTGTGCTTTAATCGCTTCAAAACTCTCGTCACTAATCACATGCTCCATCTTGCAAGCATCTTCTGCTGCAACCTCTGGTGATACACCTAGTGCTATCAGCCAGTTAGTTATAAGGGTATGTCTTTCGAACATCTTGTCTGCGATCTCTTGCCCTAATTCTGTCAGGTTGATTAGGCCACCATCGTCAACAACAACGTAACCGTTTTCTCTTAGATTCTTCATAGCTACGCTTACGCTAGGTTTTGAATATCCAAGCTCGTGGGCTATATCTATAGAACGAACGGATCCATTCTGTTTCTTTAACATATGAATAGTTTCTAAATAGTTTTCAGCTGATTCAAGTATTTTCATAATTTAACCTTATTTCATAATTTCCTTTACAGAAGTTGCAAGGCCTGCAAGGCTCTGGATTTCTGAAGGAACGATAATCTTTGTAGCCTGTCCATCGGCAGCCTTTTCGAATGCTTCAAGACTCTTAAGTGCGATAACTGATTCGTCAGCGCCAGCTTCCTTGATGAACTTTAGACCATCGGATGTAGCCTTGTTGATCATTAAGATGGCTTCGGACTGACCTTCTGCTTCTCTGATAGCAGCTTCCTTAGCAGCTTCTGCAGCTAGGATAGCAGCCTGCTTTTCTGCTTCTGCCTGAAGAATAGCAGCTTCTTTAGCAGCTTCTGCAGCTAGGATTGCAGCTTCTTTCTGACCTTCAGCGATAAGTACCTGTGACTTCTTTTCACCTTCAGCGATAAGGATTGCTTCTCTTCTTTCTCTTTCAGCTCTCATCTGCTTTTCCATTGCTGTCTGGATATCACGAGGTGGAGTGATGTTCTTTACTTCTACACGGTTAATCTTGATACCCCATGGGTCAGTAGCTTCGTCTAAAACTAATCTGATCTTGGAGTTAATTAATTCACGGCTTGTAAGTGATTCGTCTAGTTCAAGTTCACCGATGATGTTTCTAAGTGTTGTAGCAGTTAAGTTTTCGATAGCGTCCATTGGGCTTTCAACGCCGTAAGCGTAAAGCTTAGGGTCAGTAATCTGGAAATAGATAACTGTGTCGATTTCCATTGTAACGTTATCCTTTGTGATTACTGGCTGTGGCGGGAAGTCAATAACTTTTTCCTTTAGGGAAACCTTTCTTGCAATCTTATCGATTACAGGAATCTTGAAGTGTAGACCTACCTGCCAAGTTGAGTGGTAAGCACCAAGTCTTTCAACAACATATGCTCTTGCCTGTGGAACGATTCTAATGTTAGTAACTAGTAGTCCAATAGCAATTGCTAATAAAACAAAGATGATAACAAATTTAAAAATAGCTCCCATACTCTCTAATCCTTCCTTTCAATTAAACCTTTGGTACAACGATTAACTTAACGCCTTCAATAGCCTTAATTGTAACGTATGTTCCTTCTTCTAATGTCAAAAGCTGATCATCTGCAATGGCGGACCATACCTGGCCGTTTACTTTAACCTGACCAACTTCCATTGGGTTGATTGCCATTATAACCTGACCAGTGTCGCCTATTAGTGCATCTACGTTAGTATTTTCTTTGCCAGTGTTTAACTTTTCCACAAAAATCTTTCTAGTGGATAAAAGTAAACCGATGGATACAACAAAGAAAACGATGACTTGTGTTAGCGGAGAAACCTCTAAAAGTGACAATATTACTGCCACTAGAGCACCGCCTGCAAACCAAATGCTTACAAGACCCACAGTAAGAGTCTCTGCAACAAGGAATGCGACCATTAGAAGAAGCCAAATGATAGTCATACTAATATGTAATCCTAAAATTGTCATATCCTATAGCCCCCTTTTATGTATTTTGCAATATTATACCACCATTAGTATATGATTACTACTTGTATTATTTACAAACCTTTATGTAATTGATATCGAAATCGATTACGCAGAAGAAAGTTTCGTTGTATTCGGAAATCTTCTTGGAAAGTAATTGCTTGATTTCGCTTTTAGGTGTCTTACATTCCGGTGAAATAACTAGGTCGAAAATTACGTTGGTGTGAGTCTTGCCCGGTACGATTCTTAGGTCGTGATAGCTAAGCACTCCGTCCATCTCTGCGATTGTATCGACAATGATATGAGAAATAGGTTCTCTGTTAGGATCCTTTGTATCGATAGGGTCCATGTGAGCTGTAACCAGGATGTTTAACTCTTTGCTGATGTCCTTTTCGATAAGGTCGACCATGTCATGGCTTTCCATAATATCAACTGCTGAGTCCACCTCGATATGAATAGAGGCGAAAACCTTGCCTGGGCCGTAGTTATGAACCACTAGGTCATGGATGCCCATAACACCGTCATATTTTAGTGCCATTTCGTGAATCTGCTGAACTAACTCATCGTCAGGAGCCTCTCCAAGTAGAGGGTTGATAGTTTCTCTGATTAGACAGATTCCGGACCAGAAAATGAATGCAGCAACGGCAAGACCTAAGATACCGTCAATCTGCACGTTGAAAAAGTGTCCTACTAGAACGCCGGCAAGAACTACAATTGTTGAGATTACGTCATTTCTTGAGTCTGTACCAGTTGCGATTAGAGCAAGGGAGTTAATCTTCTTTCCTGCGGAAATGTTGAAAATTGCCTGCCAAACCTTAATCGCAATTGCAATTAGTAGAACGATTACCACTGTCCAGCTAAAATCAAGCGGGGATGGGTTGAAAATCTTGTCGATAGAACTCTTTCCGAGTTCGAAACCTACCATAAGAATCATCACGGAAACCGCCATACCAGCAAGGTACTCGATACGAGCATGACCATATGGGTGTTCTTCGTCTTCCGGCATTGAAGCAAGCTTGAATCCGATAAGTGTGATAATAGAGGACGCGCCGTCTGCTAGGTTATTGATACCGTCTGCCACAATGGCGATACTGCCGGAAATCAGGCCGATTAGGATTTTCATAACGCAAAGCACTGCGTTTGAAATGATGCCTACGATGCCGGCAACCTTGCCGTAATCGTCTCTAACCTTTGGGTTCTTCACGTCTTCATAGTTTTTAATAAACGTTTTAAATAAAAAATTTGTCATAATTATTTTGCCATAGCCTCCTTGATTGCGCATGCAAGCTGGTCAGGGCAAGAAGTTGATTTGAATCCGCAAGTGATGCCGGATAGTCTTTCAACAACTTCTTCGGCAGGAAGTCCTTCTACAAGAGCAGCGATACCCTTAAGGTTACCGTTGCAACCTCCTGCAAAAGATACCTTCTTTACGATGCCGTTATCTATTTCGAACTGAATCTGATGTGAGCATGTCTTCTGTGGTGTGTAAGAATAAAACATTATAAATCTCCTTTCGTCTATTTGTTTGGTATGTTAAAATATTTCTATTAAATCAATCCGAAATAGTATACCATATTTTACTAAATTAGACTACATGAATCGAGAAAATAGAACAGATGAATGACGCAAACAAATTATTATTAAACATAATTGAAGATAGATATAGACGCTTCCAAAAGTCCTATTCTATAGTGACAACGGACTTCCTTGATATGACTCAGGGGTCTTTGGCAGAACCATTTGTGAGAAGTCATCAGTCAGAGGGGGCGTATATGTTCGGCGGCTATGAGGATGCGGAACGCAGAATGGTGGTGTTTGCACCGGATTATCTGACGGTTAGCGTGGATGATATTGGTTCCATCAAAGCTGTGTCAAATATTGCCGAATTATGTCAGTATTTTGACGAGAATCCGGAGGACTCGCCCATTGCTATCCTAGACGTTACGATTAAACAAAAGGGCGTGACACTTAAGCATTCTGATTACTTAGGATCCCTTCTGTCACTTGGCATTAAGCGTGAGAAGACAGGCGATATAATGGTGCGTGAAGACGGGGCACAGATTTTCGTGGCATCAGAAATCGCGGAATACCTAGCAGAAAACTATTTCAAGGCAGGCAGGGTTCCTCTTGAAGCAAAGGTGAAACCGCTGTCTGAGTTTGTTCCTGCCGAGGCGAATATTGAAGTGATCAGGGCATCAATACCTTCACCGAGACTGGATAATGCCATCAGCGCGGCTTTCAACGTATCGAGAAAGTCTGCGGTTGAGGCCATAAACAGAGGAATCGTCTTCGTAGACAACGTAGAAAACAAGAAGCCCGATTACACTCTAAAAGGCGGAGAAAAGCTCGTTCTTAGAGGCAAGGGCAAGGCTATTTATAAAGTGACAAACGGAACATCTAAAAAAGGCAAAATCTATGCGGAGTTTGATAGGTATATTTAATGAGAGATATTCGTTATTTGAGAAACGGAATATTTGATGATGATGAACAGGAGATGCTTAAGGCCAAGAAGGTAGCGGTAATCGGCTGCGGTGGACTTGGCGGCTATGTAATAGAGATGCTCGCACGTCTTGGGGTTGGTCATCTAGTTATATGCGACGGTGATGTCTTTGACGAGACCAATCTAAACCGCCAGCTCGTATCGGTGGAATCCAACATAGGTAACAATAAGGCCCTTGAAGCAGCTAAAAGAGTTCTTGAAATCAACTCTCTTGTTCGAATGACGGTTCACGATGAGAAGCTATGTGCTAGAAATGGCAGAAGTACGATTGAAGGTTGTGATGTGGTCATAGATGCCTTAGATACTCCACGCGATAAAGTTCTATTAGAGGAGTTATGCGAAGAACTTAGAATTCCGCTAGTGCACGGAGCAATCTCCGGATGGTTCGGGCAGGTTACGGTGATATTTCCCGGGGAACAGACGCTGCATAGGTTCTACCGTGATCTTGCTGAAGAATCAGAAGAAGATTCCGCAGAGACTATGATAGCTATGAATAGCAGCGACCCGTATGGAAATCCTTCCTTTACGCCAGCGCTCGTAGCATCATTGCAGGTTAGCGAAGCTGTCAAAGTGTTAATCGGCAGGGGTGATGTCATGTCACAAAAAATGACTTTAATAGATTTATATTTCAATGAAATTAAGACGGCAGAGGTGTAGAGATGACAGATGTTAAATACAAAGGCGACAGAGAAGTTTCCTTTATTGACAAAAAGGTTAAGGAATGGTTAGACGAAAATAAAACAAATTCAAAGGGATTATGCCTTGGACGCTTCCACGCGGACATGGTTGTAGATAGTTTGGCTGACTGTTCCGCAGGCGATATGATTGAAGTAGAAGGTAAACACTACGAAATCACGAAGTTGGGAAAGAGATGTTTCCCAGAATGCGAATTGCTTGCTGAGCTGGGAGCTAAATGCCCGCTAGCGACAGGGGTAGGCTTCGGCAAGACAGTGTAGCGACTATCAGATTTTCTACCTGAGGATTGTTCAGCGCCGAAGGGCTAGACATAAGGTCAATATGTGAGCTTCGACGTGTCGAATTATGTCGAAGAATTCATATTGAAACCAGATAACGAATATGATATATTAAAGGCAACAAGATGGAAACCGTTGAAAACGGCTAACATATGTACGATTGAAAATAACCGCCATAGTTTAAGGGTTCACGGCGGTTATTTTCTTTTATCGTTACATGTTACTAATGTTATAATCATGATGACTATAGCGAGTAGTTCGTAATCAGACATAAGAACCACCTCCTTTATCATGCGATTTGGTTTCTCACCATAATGCAGAAATAACGGAAGTGTTGGCCGCTTTCACCTTATCCATATTCTTGTTGCCAACTAAATTATATAATGAAAAAACGAGCGACAACAACGAAAATCGTTCGTCAAATTTCGACACTAGACCTACTCAAATATGGGTGGGCTTTTCTGTTTTTTGTGTTACAATATGAGTAGACTAAGGAAAGGAAATAGCTATGAAAGATCAGTACGGCAGAGAAATTGATTACATTAGAATATCGGTAACAGATAGATGCAATCTTCGCTGCAAGTATTGTATTCCAAAGTGTGGGATTGCATCCGTTGGACACGATAACATCCTTAACTTTGACGAGATAACGACCATTGTTCGTGAGTGTGCAAAACTAGGAATTAAGAAGGTTAAAATCACAGGCGGAGAGCCTCTTGTCAGAAGGGAACTTCACACACTGGTTAGAGGCATCAAGAATACGCCTGGAATCCAGCAAGTTACGCTTACGACTAACGGAATATTTCTGAAGAATCAAATAGATGACCTCGCGGAGGCAGGGATTGACGCAATCAATATCAGTTTGGACACACTAAACCCTGAAAAATTCAAGCAAATCACGGGGTTTGATGCACTGGACAAAGTATTAGATGCAATAAATCTGTGCAAAAATTACCAGGGCATCAAGTTAAAAATCAACGTTGTAACACTGGCGGATTACAACAAAGACGAGATTATAGATTTTGCTAGGCTAGCGAAAGAGGATAACATAGATATTCGATTCATCGAGATGATGCCGATAGGCCTCGGCGATGGATTCGAAGGATATACACAAGATTACATCAAGGAGACGCTGGAGACTGAGTTTGGCGAGCTAGAGGGACCGCTCAATGGCCAGCGTGCGGAGCTTGATGGGTTGACTAACCAAAGCTATGGCAACGGGCCAGCCGTATACTACAAAATCCCGGGATTCATAGGAAAGATTGGATTTATTAGTGCTATCTCACATCAGTTCTGCGATAGCTGCAATCGTATAAGGCTGACGGCAGAAGGTCTACTGAAACCTTGTCTGCAGTATGCGGAAGGTGTAGCTTTAAAGAAAGCCATTAGAGAAGGCGGCGAGCCTTTAGACAACTTAATAAGAGAAGGCATATTCAATAAGCCAAAAGAACATAATTTTCGTTCATCGACCGTCGAAGGCAGAGAGCAAAAGCTAATGTCTAAGATAGGTGGATAGATATACTTCTTAGCGGAATCGAGCTTATTTATCTAAGGTTTAGACTGGCAAAGGCCGAAATGAGACTATCAAGACTATGAGAAATAAGCCGATGGGTATTTTTCGAAAGGAAAGTGCCTTCCGTGTTTGAAAAGATTTCCAATGGAGGTAGGAAAATGAAAAAATTATTATCACTATTGCTAGTGCTTGCAATGGTATTATCCTTTGCGGCATGTGGCACAGGGGACGAAGGTGTTAACCTAACTATCTTAATTGAAGAAGATGATAGCATGATTAACACATACAGCTTACTCGCTGTTAACCCGGAGGCTCCATTCGTGGATGCTGACAAAAATCCAGTGCAAGACGTGGAACTAAACACAGCAGGTGCAGACGCACTTATTAACTGGATGCTTTCTGAAGAAGCAGCGGATTTAATTAAGGACTACGGTGTAGCAGAATACGACGACCATCTATTCTATAATTTGGATGGGGCGCCTGTTTCAGACGTGGCAATCCCAGCCGCAACAGAAGAAACTAAGGTAATCAGAATGTCTACAACTACATCCGTAAACGACTCAGGCCTACTTGGCTATATGATTCCGATTTTCGAAGAAGGGTATGGCTATGATGTAGAGATTTTCTCAGCAGGTACAGGTAAGTCCATCGCAAATGCACAGTGCGGTAACGCAGACTTAATCCTAGTACACTCTAAGTCTCAGGAAGAAGCCTTCGTAGATGCTGGATTTGCAAGAAAAGTCGAAGGATTTGATGCAGAAAGACTATCTTTCATGTATAACTACTTTGTACTTTGCGGACCTAAGGAAGATCCAGCAAATGTAAGCGAAGCAGAAAGCGTATTAGCAGCATTCGAAACAATCGCAGAGGATCAGCACAAATTCGTATCAAGAGGCGACGCTTCCTGTACGCATACTAAGGAATTATCCTTATGGCCGGCAGAGCTTGGAATAACAACTGAAGCAGAAAGTTTTGCTGACTACACAGATTGGTACATTTCATCTAACGCTGGAATGGGCACTTGCCTAATGCAGGCGGCAGAACAGGGTGCATATATCCTTTCTGATAAGGCTACATTCCTAACATTCGTAGCAAATTACGAAAGCTATATGGAATAGATATTGAGGTATATTTATGACGATTGCTTTTGAAAAAGCAATGAACTTGATATTTGAAGGTAACATTGTATTGATAGATATAATATTAGTAACTTTAAAAATGAGCATAACAAGTTCCATTGTGGCACTCCTAATAGGGGTGCCACTTGGCGTGCTTTTTGGCAGCACATCATTTAGAGGGAAGAAGATCATTATTGTCCTAAATCGAACTATGATGGGCCTTCCCCCTGTTGTTTGCGGTCTATTATGCTATTTAATGTTCTGCGGAGTAGGGCCACTTCGACACATGCATCTTTTGTACACGGTGACAGGCATGGTGATTGCTCAGATTATCTTGATTACACCGGTTGTAGTAGGCTCTATCGAGCCATTTGTATCAGGGATTTACCCGGAAATCAAAGAAACTGCCATAGGACTTGGCCTTTCCAAAGGCAAGACTATCGGCCTGATTATAAACGAGAGTACATATCAAATCGTATCCACATATCTTCTAGGGTTCAGTAGAGCCTTGGCCGAAGTGGGTGCGGTATCGATGGTTGGAGGGGCAATCGTTTTCAAAACAAACGTAATGACGACAGCCATCATGAACTATACAAATATGGGAGACTTTGATATGGCCTTAGCCCTTGGGATCATTCTTATGGGAATTTCTCTAGTAGTCAATATCATCGTCTCAATAATGCAAAGGAGGCCCGAATTCTAATGAAGACTAATCAAATTAAGAAGACGTACAAAGGCCGACTTGTGCTAGATATGCCTTCACTGGAATTGGAAAGCGGAAAAGTTTACAGTATCGTCGGAGCCAACGGCTCTGGAAAATCCACATTCGCTAAAATATTAGCAGGCATTGTGGAAGCCGACGAGGGAGGCTGCGCAATTAAAGGTGCAGGTTACATGGCTCAGAAGAATTATGCCTTCAATATGAGCCTAGAAAAGAATATATTGATAAATGGCGATGACAAGGTTCGTTGCCAAAAGCTGATGGAATACTTAAACATCGGACATTTAGCCAAAAATAAGGCTAAGACTCTTTCCGGTGGTGAAACTGCCAAGCTGGCCCTTGCCCGTATTATGATGAAGGACTATGATGTTCTAATTCTGGACGAGCCTACGGCGGCCATGGACAGAGACTCTGTATTTCTGGCAGAAAATTTAATTGAAGAGTATTGCAAACGAACTCAATGCGTGACGATTCTCATCACCCATTCTTTGGAGCAGGCAAAGAGGATGTCCCGTGAGATAATAGAAATAGATTATGGAAAAATCGTCAAACGTGAAGTTTTAGAATAAGGCGGAAAGTGAATGAAACTTTTAAAAGTAGACACCCTAGAAATGGGAATTGAAAAACTATATAAAGCGTATGTTGCTGACGCAGTACTCGAGATAGAAGAAATTCCATTGGTGATGGCTCATGGAAGAGTGCTTGCTGAAGACGTTATGTCTAAAGAAAACGTCCCGGCATTTAACCGTTCCGTCGTGGATGGCTATGCGGTAAAGGCTTTAGAGACAGCAGGATGTAGCGACAGCATGCCGGTCTTTCTAGAGGTTGCTTGTGAGGTCGAAATGGGAAAACCCGCACCTTGCAAGCTTGCAAGTGGCCAGTGTATGTATGTGCCTACGGGCGGAATGATACCAGAAGGCGCAGATGCTGTTGCCATGGTAGAACATTGCCAGTCCTTTGGGATAAATCAGATGGCAATCTATAGCCCACTATCTTATGGCAAGAATATGGTTTTTGCCGGGGATGATGTTGCACTAGGGCAAAAGGTTCTTGAAGCAGGAAAGACTATCACGCCGGCAGATATGGGTCTACTTGCATCTCTAGGTAAAACAAAGATAAAAGTATATAAACCATGGAAAGTTTACATTATTTCCACAGGTGACGAGGTGGTTTCACCAGAAGATACACCTGCAGAAGGACAGGTTAGAGACGTAAACACTTACGGTCTGATTGGCGAGGTGCAGCGTTTGGGGTTCGAGGTTGTCGGATTTGAACTGATTAAAGACGACTATGAATTGCTTAAAACACGCGCTGAAGCAGCAAAAGAGACTTGCGATGTGGTCTTGATTTCCGGAGGGAGCTCCAAGGGGAAGAAAGACGCTACGGCACAGGTCATCGAAGATATAACTGGAGAAGTTTTGACTCATGGTCTAGCGGTTAAACCGGGCAAGCCAACGATTCTTGCCTTCGAAAAAGAAAGCAAGACTATCTATGCTGGACTTCCGGGCCATCCTGTGGCAGCACTATTGCTGTTTAGATTGGTAATTGGCGGTCTGTGGGACAGACTGTGCATTGCAAAAAACAGAGTGCCACTAAAGGCAAAAATCGCTATAAACTTGGCGGCAGCACCGGGTAGAAAGACTTTCCAGCTTGTAAAGTTGGACGGTGAGTGGGCGACTCCGATCCTAGGTAAATCAGGACTTATTAGAACGATGTCTGAAGCAGACGGATATATAATTCTCGACGTAAACGACGAAGGAATCAATAAGGGTGAAGAATTAGAAGTGTGGCTATTATAGTCACACTTTTTCATGTCGAAATATGTCTAACGAAAAAGGTTGACGTCAAAATTGGATAAGAAGTAAAATCTAATTAACAGGAACCAACGCGCCTATCAAAGATTTGGGTTATGTTGGGTTATTTTTTGTTATAGGTGAAAATATGTGAAAGCTTAAGTATCATATGATATGTAGCTGCAACAAATATCATAGCTTTATTTCCAGGAATAGCATTTGAAAAATATATCATATATGGTATACTCATTGTAAGCTTTACATACAACGACAATAATATTATTTTGCTTAATGGTTTTATTAAGAAAACGCAGAAAACTCCTAAAATAGAATTGGAGCGCGCCATTAAATATAAGGAAGAATACCAAAGGAGGTTTACGAATGGACTTTAATGAATATTTGAAGAATTCTTTGGAAGAAGATGATGAATTAAAAAGAGAATACGATGCACTTCAAACTGAATATGAGCTAATTGAAAAACTAATCAAAGCGAGAGTTGAGGCGAATTTAACACAAAAGGAGCTGGCTCAAAAATGTGGGATGAAGCAAAGTAATATAAGTAGATTGGAAAGTGGGAAAAGCAATCCTACTATTCGATTTTTAAAAAAATTGGCAAATTCGTTAGATTGTGATTTGGTTATTGAATTACGAAAAAGGGAACATAAGGTCAATATGTATTAAAAAAGGAACTAACTATGACAAAACGAAACTTATACTTAAAAACGACTCCCGTTGAGGAGGCTTTAGACAAATATATATTGGCAATAGACGATTCGACAGCGTTCGACTTGGAGATTGAAACTGTTAGCACTTACGATGCCCTTGGCAGAATCACGGCAGAGGCGATCTTTGCTAAATGCTCATCTCCTATGTTCAATGCGGCGGCGATGGACGGAGTTGCAGTGGTAGCGTCACAGACCAAATATGCTACAGAGCGAGAACCGCTACAGCTAACCCTAGATAAAGATTACAAAATCGTTGACACAGGGGATCCAATCAAATCGCCTTATGATGCTGTAATAATGGCAGAAGATGTAATCGAGGTAGACGATGAGCACATCAAGATTATGGAATCCGTACCTGGTTGGCAGCACGTGAGACCTATAGGGGAGGACATCGTTGCAGGCGAAATGATACTTCCATCAAGCCATGAGATTAGGGCTGTAGACATTGGCGTGTTGCTTGCCGGAGGCATATTGGAGATTCTGGTGCTAGCGAAGCCTAGAGTTGGGATAATACCGACAGGAACTGAAATTATCAAGCCTTACGATAATCCAAAAGAAGGAGACATCATCGACTCCAACTCCGGCATGTTCGCAGGTCTTGCAACGGAACAAGGCTGCTTGCCGAAGATTTATGATATCGTCCCAGACATTTACGATAAAATCAAAGAAACCGTATCGAAATCCCTAGAAGAAAACGATATAGTCGTAGTCAATGCGGGTTCATCAGCGGGAACGGAAGACTATACAGCGAGCATACTGGCTGAAATGGGACAAGTTATAATCCACGGGGTGGCTATGAAACCGGGCAAACCGGTAATCTTAGCAATTGTACAAGGCAAACCGGTTATCGGCCTTCCGGGCTATCCGGTGAGCGCATATCTTGCATTCGATACTTTTGTAACGCCAGTTATAAACAAGATGCTCAAGGCGTCTGCTAAATCCAAGAATGTTGTCAAAGCTACTTTGGCAAAGCGACTTATTTCTTCCTTAAAGCACAGGGAATACGTCCGTGTCAAAGTGGGCTATGTAGGCGGCAAATTGGTTGCATCTCCTTTAGCAAGAGGTGCTGGGGCCGCAATGAGTTTGGTGAAAGCTGATGGCTTCTGTATAATCCCGCAGAACAGTGAAGGTATTGAAGCAGGAGAGGAAGTAGAAATTGTTCTTTGCAAATCTCCTGAAGAGATAGAAAATACACTTGTTTCCATAGGAAGTCACGATATGACCCTAGACATAATAGGCGATATGATGGCTAATAAATACCCTGGAATGAGGTTTACAAGCACTCATGTTGGCAGTATGGCGGGTTTGATGGCTCTTCAGCGTCACGAGACGACCATAGCTCCAACTCATCTTCTTGATATGGAAACGGGAGAATATAACGTATCTTACTTGAAACAAATCTTTCCGGGGGAAGAAATGGCTCTAATCAAAGGACTTGATAGAATCCAGGGGATTATGGTCAAGAAGGGGAATCCGCTCGCTATAAAGGGCGTTGAGGACCTTGTAAGGGCACGCTATGTCAACAGACAGAGAGGTGCGGGCACTAGAGTATTGTTAGATTATAAGCTAAAACAGGCTGGTATATCGCCTTCGCAAATAGATGGATACGACAAAGAAGCGGCCACTCATATGGCAGTTGCTGCAGCAGTATCTTCAGACGAAATTGATGCCGGAATGGGAATCAAACCTGCAGCTGATGCTATGGGATTAGATTTCATAGAGGTAGGCGTAGAAGAGTACGATTTTGCCATTAGAAAAGAAGATTTAGATAATCCTAAGGTCAAGGCACTAATTGAAATTCTTAAAAGCGAAACTTTCCATACAAGACTTGACGAAATGGGCGGATATGGGTATCATCAAACTGGAAAAATAATACAGATTTAGTGATGAATCACATATGAAGGAAGGTATATCTATGAAAGAATTTGCAAAGGAAAAGTTAGGTCTTTTTCCAACTCCGCTACATTATCTGCCCAATATGAGTAAAGCGTTGGGTACAAACGTATGGATTAAGAGAGATGATCTATGTGGAGTTGCTTTAGGCGGAAACAAAGTAAGAAAGCTAGAGTATTTATTAGCCGATGCTAAGGCGAAGGGATATGATCTAGTAATGACGACTGGTCAGGCTCAAAGCAACCATGCTATGCTTACTGCAGCATGTGCCAAGAGATTGGGTCTTGACTGCATACTTGTTCTAAAGGAAAGAGGAATAACTTCTCGTAAGGGGAACCAAATTTTGAACCATCTTATGAATGCAGAAGTGCGTTTTGTTGATACAGATAGCTATGACGAAATCTATGACGAAATGGACAGAATCGCAGAAGAAATGGGCCGTAAGGTTTATAAGATTCCTTGTGGAGGTTCAAATGCATTAGGTTCATTGGGCTATATGGACTGTATGAAGGAAGTTTCTGAATGTGGGCAGAAATTTGAGCACATCGTATGCGCATGTGGCTCTGGTGGTACTGCAGCAGGAACTATTTTAGGAGCAAAATTATATATGCCTGAGACTCATGTAATGTGTTCTATGGTAGATAGTGATCCGTTTGATGTAATCGTACCGCAGCTTATGAAGGAATCTGTAGAATTGCTTGAAACAGAAATGGAAATTCCAGTTCCTGATCTTGTTGATATGTGCGGTCCTGGATATTCAATCCCATCTGAAGAAGGTAATGAGGCTATTGCAATGATGATGGAGCTTGAAGGCATCGTTTTAGATACTTGCTACACAGGAAAAGCTTTTGCAGGCTTAATTAAGAGAGCAAGAGCAGGAGAATATAAGCCTGAAGATAACGTATTATTCGTACATTCAGGCGGAGCAGGCGGTTTATTCGCACAGGACTGGGAAAAGTTATAAAATAAGTTACAAAAAATCATAAAGGGGCTGTCGCTTCGGACGACTTGTTTAGTCAGCTGTGCGACAGTCCCTTTTGCTATCTTTTTGGTAACCTATTTTATTTCTGTCTAATTGTAGCAATAAGCTTCTGGAAATCCTTCTTCTTCCAAGTCACAGGTGTTGGATAAAGCGGATTTGCTTCTTTCATCGCCCACTTGATAATCTGGTTAACGTCCTTGTCTTCGATTACATCGATTCCAACCGGAATATTCATCATATGTTTTAGGTCTTCGATCCATTTGATGAATTTTTCTGCCTTTTCGGCATCGTCCTTGCCATCCATGCCACAAACTTCAGCAAGACGAGCGAGTCTTTCATGAGCCGCAGGTCCGAACTGACGCATTACGTGAGGCAGGATTACTGACATTGCAAGACCGTGAGGAACACCGTATAGGCCGCCAAGCGTATGGCCAACTGCGTGAACGTAACCTACGCATCCTCTCGTGAATGCACGGCCGGCATAGAATGAAGCGTCCTGCATGTTGATACGAGCTTCTAGGTTGCTGCCGTCGCAATATGCAGTATAAAGATTTTCGTATATTAACTTAACTGCTTTTTCGGCAAGTTTCTTCTCTTTTCTAGTGTTGTATGTATTGTTAGTATAAGCCTCGACAGCGTGACAAAGCGCATCCATACCGGTAGTTGCAGTAATATGAGGTGGAAGTCCTGCCGTTAATTCGGGGTCCATAACCGCATACTTTGGCATCAGCGAAGTGTCGTTCATGGAAGCCTTGTGAGAAGTTTTGGAGTTTGTAATAACCGCCGCAACTGTAGTTTCGGAACCAGTACCGGCAGTTGTAGGAACCGCGAAAATTGTCGGGATTCTATGTAAAACTCTGAATAAGCCTTGCATCTTTTCGACTTCTTTGTTTTTTACATGCATAGCACCAATCGCTTTCGCGCAGTCCATGGAGGAACCGCCTCCGAAGGCAATCATGGCCTGACAACCGTTATCGCGGAAAAGCTTTAGACCTTCTTTTACGTTGATGTCTGTCGGATTTGGTTGAACGCCGTCGTAGATTGTATATTCCATATCAAGGTCATCCATAGCTTTAAGCATGCCGTCTAGCAACCCAAGTTTCATAAGTACGCTATCTGTTACGACTAAAACATTGTTAAATCTTTTTTTCTTAATCCATTTTGGAAGTTTCTTAACTGAGCCTGGACCCTCTAGAGTCTTTGGCATTCCCCAAGGGATAAAGTACATACCTACTTTAAATACTCCCTGATAAATTCTGCAATAAGCTTTATACATTTTCTCATCTCCAATCGAATAGGCGTTGTTTTGAAGTGTCAAAACAGGCCTTTAAAATTTTATTGCGCCTATTGGACATACTCCCATACAAATCCTGCAATCGATACATCCGTCTGGATTTGTAAGCGCTGCAATAGTATTTATATCGCCGTGGAAGCTTGGTCCTGTAATCTCGAGGACGCCGCTAGGGCAGTTTTCTGCGCAAAGGCTACAGCCTGCGCAGATGTCCTTATCGATTATTGGCTTTTTCCACTCTGATTTTGGAACCTTTGTAAGTGCCATGCCGTTAGCGTCTAGAATCGCACCTTTAGGGCACAATTTGCCGCATAGACCACAGTCGATACATTTGCCTGGATCTACGACCTGCATACCCTTGAGCTCGCCCGTGATGGCGCCAACTGGGCAATTCTTCTGACAAATCAGGCAGCCTATACAAAGGGTTGTTACTTCATGAGCCATATTTTTACCTCCTTAATAGGTCATCAGCCGCCACCTGCAGGCGTCAACAGCTCGAGTTCGTCGCCGTCTAGAAGCAAGGTGCTTGCTTTAACCTGTTTGCCGTTTATAAGCATTACGCATTGTTTGAAATCTTTTTCCTTAAGTCCCGTAGCCTTTGCTAATAGCGGAAAAGCGTCTTTAACCCTATTTATATCCGCATCTAGCTCATTTAAACCAGTCTTAAGTCTGAGGGAACCGAATAATTTAATCTTTACCATTACTCTTCACCTCTATTTCTATCTGCAGACGCGTTATCGCATCTATTCTTAAACTCCTCGCAAGTAACCTTGTAGCTTGCTAATTTATCTAGCCCTAGTCGCTTAAGAGTCTTTGGAGTTGGAACGCCGTCCTGAGTCCAGCCTCTAGCGCCATAATATACGTTTTTCATCTTTTCTAAAGGAACTTTTGTTGTTTCATCCTTAGGATCTTGAGGTTCGTCAGTTAGTCTCTTTGGAAGGGTGTCGTCTTTTCTTCTTACTCCAAATCTCGTGTTGATATGTCTTTCTAAAGTGTATCCGCGTTTGCCCATCTTCATGAAAGAGCCGAAAGTTACCGGCATACCTGTCACATAGTGAAGCGCAAGGGTCTGGTTGAAGAAAACAGGGATGTGGATACAAGCAACCTCTGGGAACTTGTTAATCATTCTTAACACAGGTCCTAGATAAGGAACTGCAGCACAAAATGCCTTAGTATACCAACTGTTTGGTCTTGCGATTATTGGAGGCGGGAAGAACGCGTATGTCGTAAATAGACATTGTCCGCAGTTTGAAACGCCTTCCATCAAGTCTTGAAGCATAGCCGTGAAGTCGGCCTTTCCGTGTGGTGTCTGCTGGTTGACGTTGAGGCTTAAACCCTCTAGCAGAACCATATATCCGCCGTTTAGGTGACAACCGCCACGATTTGATACCGCGTAACCAAGGCCTAAACCCACTGAACGACGAGGTTCGTAAGCCGCAAGTTCCATACCCTTGGAGTGGATTGCAAACTCCTTGCCGCCGTATTTTTCGGAAAGCCATTTAGAGCCATTAGCAAGTTCATCACCGATGCCTCTTCTATGCGCGATGTCGTCGAAAATCTTCGAAATTTCGTCTATTTCGCCAAATTTGAGACCGTTATCCCATAGACCTTTTTCGTTAGCTTCCATTGCGAAAGCAAGGGTGCTGGCAGAGCTGATAGAGTCCATTCCTAGTTCGTCAAGTTCGTAGTTCCATCTTAGGATAGCCTCCATATCGCTGTTTAGGATGCCGCCGCCAAGAAGTCCTAGGGTTTCGAGTTCAGGTCCTTTTACAGGCTTGCCATTTACTTCAACGGTTCTAGCGCATTTGATAGGGCAGGATAAGCAGCCCTTGTTTACGATGTTGAATTCTTCGGCAAGTCTTTCGCCATTCACCTTTTCGTATTCGTCAAATTTGCCGTAATTATAGTTCTTTGTAGAAAGTTGACCCCTCATCTGCATAGTTGAAACGATGCCCGCAGTGCCCATTCTCGGAAGCTGATCACCTGTAAGAGGGTGCTTCTTTAGATACTTGAACCAAGATTTATTGAGTTTATCTAGTTTTTTCTTGTTGTGAACCTCTACAGTGTGATTCCCTGAAACGGTAACAGCCTTAAGATTCTTGAAGCCCATTACAGAACCTGTGCCGCCACGACCTGCAAGTCTTTCGTTACTTACGATAGAAGCGTATCTGACAAGGTTTTCGCCGGCAGGGCCGATAACGATTTTGCCATTTTTCTGTGGCTTGCCATTGGATGTCTTAAGCACTTCGTCTAGTTCTTCCTGAACCTTACCCGTGTGCATTCCCCAAAGTTCTCTGGCATCGTGGAATCTAAAACTGTTGTTGTAGATTTCAAGCCATAGAGGTGCCTTGGCTTTTCCTGTGATAATCAGAGCGTCGAATCCGGCCTTCTTAAGGTAATATCCGAAGTTACCTCCGCAGTTTGAGGAAGTAATAATTCCTGTTTGCGGTGATAAGGTAGAAATGTTGAAACGGCTGGAACTTGGCGTGCCAGATCCAGTAAAAGGCCCCGTAGTGATTACCAGCATATTCTCCGCAGAGAGAGCCTTCGTATCTTTAGTTAAATTATCTCCTAAAATCTTTGCGGCCATAGTCTTGCCGCCGATATAAAGTTTTCTTTCTTCATCGGACCATGGGTAATCGCTGACTTTGCCTGTCGTTAGGTCGACCATTGCAACTCTACCCATATAGCCACCGTATTTTGTAGCCATAATAGCCCTCCTTGATTCCTAATAAGTAGTCGTAGGTGGAGCTTAAAATAAAAACTCCCCTAATATAATTTTAGCACTTTGAAAACTGATGTCTAGGTTTTTTGGGAAATTGTGGTCAAAAGTATAAATTTGTTATGGAAGGGAGTGGCGCAGCATTGTAAATTGCTGGCCAGCAATATATAATTCAATTAAGAAAGAGTTTTTAGAACTTAACAGAAACAAACGTTAGGGGGAAATGCATTTTATGGTTACAAGAAGAATATATAACAGCAAGAAAAGTTCAAACATCATGGAGATGAATGCACCTTATTACAACGCTATTGAAACCACAGAAGTTGCCTTTGAGGAAGAAAACGTAATTGCATACGTAGATTCATTGGGACATATTGAGTTTTTCGATATGGGAAACGTATCTTTGGGATACGTAGATGTTCCTGTATCTAAGGACCCGTCTGAAATGGGTCACACTGCCCAGTACGGCGACATGCATTGCTATGTGGAAGATAATAAGATTTGTTTCAAGTTACCGGTATACGGATGGGATGATAGCTATCCTCAGTGCGATGGAGAATCTGACCGTTGGTCAAGATATGTTGCACGTTGGTTCCGCGTGGTATTTGATTATGACACTAAGGAAATCAGCGTTCTAGATAGAGAGTAGAAAGGGATTGGATTTATGAAAAAACTTTTAGTATTGATTTTAGCACTAGTAATGATGATGTCTTTAACTGCCTGCGGCGGTGAAAAGATTGAAATCACAACAGAAAATTGGCGAGACTATCTAGAAATTAGACAGGAATTCGCTACTATAGATAAATTAGATGCCTTTGGCAATGTTGATGGCGAAAGAGTAACTAACTTTACAATGTTGTGCCTAAAAGAAGAATATGCAGACAGAGTAGCTTCTGACAGCACAGATTTAACTTTTACTTTTATGGCTACAAACGTATTTTATGAATATTCAATCGAAGATGGAAAGATCATAAAAGGCGAGGTAGCTGCCTACGAGCCGATGGATAAAGTTGAAACTATAACTGATGAAACATACCTTGCGAGTGATGACGAAACAGAGCAGATGCTTGTAGACGAGTACGACAAGGTAGTGCTTCTTCCTACTTTCGACGTTGAAGAAGCAGTTGGAATCTTAGAAAATATCGTAATCGGCAAGTTCGAAGGAACATTAGTATTAGAATAAATTAATGCTAGAATAAAGTTGATAATTGATGCAAATTGGCACCCTGATTTTGAATCGGGGTGTTTTTGTTTGTAACGAAACTCATTTTCGGGCATCATATATGTGAAAAGAGGTACAGAAGATGGACGTAGAAAAAATATATCGCGAGTATTTTACAATTGTATATCGTTATACGTTGTCCATATCTAGGGATCCAAATCTTGCAGAAGAAATCACTCAGGAAACTTTTGTCAAAGCATTACAAAAGATAGATGGTTTTCGCGGTGATTGCAATATAAACGTGTGGCTGTGTCAGATTGCTAAGAACGAGTATTTGCAACATATTAAGAAGCAAAATAAACGAGGCCTTCTGGGACAAGAACTTTCCCAAACCATCGTAGTCGAAACGGATGAAAGCCCGGAACAAGACTTGATAAAAAAGGAAATGCAACTCAAGATACAAAAGATTCTGCATGATATGGAAGAACCCTATAAGGAGGTTTTTTACATGAGAACTTATGGAGAAATGTCTTTTAAGGATATTGGAATGATATTCAAAAGGCAGGAAACATGGGCTAGAGTTACCTATTACCGTGCCCGGAAGAAGATTATGGAGGTGCTTGAAAATGAAGATAACTTGTGATGTGATCAGAGATTTGGCAGAACTTTATGTGGGGGATGCATTAAGTGAAGATAGTAAGATGATAGTGGAAGAACATATTTCTGCATGTGAGAAATGCAAAAAGCATATCGAAAAGGCCAAAGTTGCATTTGAAGAGGTTCCTACAATGGATCCTCAAAAAATTACCCAGGAAAAAGCAAATATAAAGACACTTAAGGACAAAATTGTAAGCATGCTTATCCCGGTAATAATGATGACTATTATTGTATTAACTATAGTTTTCGTATCTATAAACTACGTATTATTCGAATATGAAATATTAATTCCTTATGATGAAAATGTGGTGCGAGTGACGGAAGAAGGACTTATGTACTATCCTGATTGTTATGATGTGACGTTTATATGGTCTAGTTCGGAGTATGTAAGAGTTGAAGTACACACACATTACATAGATAAGTTAAGAGGAATCGAGTCGGACAAGGAAAGCGTAGTTGATTTGAAGGAAGTTCTCGAAAATCAAGGTGAAAAAACGATTGTTTACAAGGATAAGTTTGGTGAACAACTGATTTGGGGAGAATAGGAGAAAAACCAACCTTTGTCTTTTAGCACAGTTCGTATTTTGAAGTATTCTCCGATATGGGCGAGTAGACACGTTGTTGGGAGAAGTGAAACACGTTTTTTCTCCCATCCTATATTATGAGTGGGTCTACGGAGAAAAAAATACAGAAGCTTCTCCTAATTGGCGGGGATATCAATTGATTGGGAGAAAAAATATAGAGAAATATAGCAATTAATTGATCGTTAGACTAAAAAAGAATGAAAATTCTCCACGAAGGTTGCCTACATGAAGTAGTGGGAGAAAAAAGTGAGAAGTGTAGTGGTATTACGCATTAAATGTTCTTGGCTACTATGAAAATCTTACAAAAAGTAAAAAAAGAGATTCTCGAATGAGAATCTCT
>JAFYLX010000174.1 GCA_017556895.1 Bacillota bacterium
CGGCTGCAACTGTGCCCTGGTTAATTGAAATGCTATAAGTAGCAGTTGTACCAGTGAAGGTCTGAGCTTCGGCTGTACCAGAAGCATTAACAGCTACACCATCAAAGTCTACATAAGCAAGTTCGCCAAGCTGGTCAGATAGAGCGCTTAGGTCACCAAACTCTTGCCAAATTGTACCATTGTAGATAAATTCCTTAGAACCGTAGTTAACAATGTTACCAATAGAAGGAGTTACTGTCTCGCCACCAATAGTAGGAATCTCTGTACCACCGTCGGAAATGGTTGTGCTAGAAACGCCGATATAGTCTGTGTAAGCTTGTAGTGTCGCAATGTCAGCACGAGCCTTGGCGTCCTTGATATCATACGTTGTACCAGACGGTAGCGTAATTTGGGAAATCAATGGATTGTCAGCCATCTATGTCACCCTTTCTTTAATATAACCTAGTTAGGACTAAAGTTTCAGTATTTTGAGAAGTGGGGTCAAGCTCTGTTTCCATATAAGCATTAACCTTGTTATCTCAGAAGTCTTTTCGCTCTTGGGTAACCGAGTAAAAGATAGGCAGGTCTGCAAGATACGCGTTTCCATCTCCTACTTTATACCCAGGAGTATAAATTGTTTCACCGTCAACAGTCTTAGATTCTCAATCTCAAATATTATAAATTTTACCCTCTTCTGGACGAAGAGTTGTTTTATGACTATTATAATAAGATTTGTTGATGGTAATTATGGGGCTATCGGGCACGATATGTAAACGCTTGCCATTTTCAACATCGACATACATATCGCCTGTGGTCGAACCACGTTCAACAATAAAAATGGCACCGTCGTGATGCTCTGGAAGGGAGACGCCCGCTGCCCCGCGGAAAAATTTAATCAACGCCACGATATCGTCTCCTTTTAACAAGTAGCGGGGTCTCTAACCCCGCTACTACTACTTTTTATTGTCTAAATTAAACGCTTGCAGTAGGGAGTGACTGCCAAGTTAGAGCAGCATCCGTATAAGCAATCGCGGCAGCCTGTGCGGCAGCTGCAGCACCAGCATTTTCAACTTCAACGCTATCAACAGAAGTGATAACACCATCAACCTCTGTTACACCAGATACTACGAATGTGCCACTTGCAGTAGCTGTACCAGAAGCATCAAGGTCAGCATCGAGAGCCGCAACAGTTGTGCTAACTAGGCTGTCAGCATAAGCCTTAGCACCATAGATTGTGCTTGCAGAAGCTGTGTCAGAAGCAGTACCAATTACAGCAGCCTTTGCACGAGTAGCAGCGCCAGCCGCATCAACAGCGACAGAGTCAACAGAAGTGATTACACCATCGGCCTCAGTAACACCACTAACAACGGCAACGGCTTCAGCATCAGTGTCGCCCGCACCAAGAGCCGCATCTAAGTCAGCATCAAGAGCGCCAACCGTGTCACCAAGGACTTCGTCAACATAGCCAACAACTGTGGTTGCACTAGCAGTACCAGGAATAGTACCGATTGTATCTAATGCAGCCTTAACTGTAGACTGACCATAAGAAACGTCGATAGCCGCACCAGTTGTAGCAACCTTAGCTAAAGTAATATCAGAGCCAGAATCGTTATCAATTACGCCGTCAACTTCTTCGACACCAGACTTGATTGTAACTACACCATCACTAACAGTAGCAATTGTAGCAGAACCATCAAGAGCATCAAGCCCGTCGCCTAGAGCTTCTTCTAACTCAGCAATCTTAGCATTAACACTCTGCTCAGTTACAGGATTCTCGGGGTCAGAAGTGTCAGCTGCACGATAAACAATCTTGTTACCGCTTACTTTATTAATGGAAGCTTGAATTGTGTTGTTAGCACCAATAGTAACAGTAATTTCACTACCGACAGAACCTTGCATTACTGCAACTAGGTCGTCAAGAGCGATATACATATGCTGCGGAGTACCGCTATCGCCATCCTTAGTGTTAACTACAAAGTCGATATACTTATCGCCAACCTCAGCACCAGTATAAGGTTCATCAGCAGTATCAACGGTTTCGATGTTAGCACTGCGTACTAAGTAGTCTTTAGGAATATTGATTGTACCAATCTTCTTTGCGGCCTTAGCAGCAGCATCATCAGTACCAAGAACACCCTGATAGAAGTCATAAACTGTTAGTGTATCACCAGAACCAGAAGCAGATTCCATTGTGACTTCAGCAGCCGCGTCATTAGTATTAATAGCGGTTGCTAACTCAGCAAAAGCAGCTTCAGCGTTAGTAGCTGTTAGTAGACCACCAGCATCAACAACTGCAACATCAGCAGCCGTACCGCTCTTAGCAACAGCAGCTAGAGACTGGTCAAGAGTATCTGTATAGCTCTCGGCCGCACTCTGTGCAGCAGCGATATTCTTGTCAATGTAGTCAATTAGGTCTGTATACTGGTCAGCTACAGGAAGAGTACCAATGTAGGTTTTTAGCTGTGCAAGTTCAGCAGCAGCGGCTACGGCACCAGAGTCATAAAGACGCGGACCTTTGTAGAGCTTACCACCCTCACCAGCTGTAGAACCACCAATAAAGTATAGTGTATCCGGGCTAAATGCCGCAATTTGGTCAGAAGTAGCAGACGCCGCATACACAAACTTGACTAGATTATCAGCCATTCGCGTTTCCTTTCTTTATTCTCTATAATACGTCTCACGTATTAACATTACCAATAAGTTTATATTCATCATCTTTCCAATGATAGATACCGTCATCTGTGTAGTATAAAGTGTCGCTTTTTCCAATAGAAGGGAAAGAGTCAACATCCGCACCATATACTACTGGTGTAAGATTAGATGGAGTAACTTGCGACCATGCGCCATCCCATCTCCAGAATACTTGCGTAGACTCAACAAAGTAAAAACCTTCATTTGGGAAGGGTAATGACATGCGGGCTGCGTCATCAACGAAAGTTCTAATTGTTGTGTACGTGAAGCGCTGCCCGCCCATATCAAGGCAGAACATATTTGCATCTGGTACAAATATAATATTACCATTTGATTGCGGCAGTTGGTCTACATATTCTGAAGAGGTATAATATAATTTTGCTTTCGCATTCGCCATATTACACCATCCATTCTTCTATTTCCATATCGTTAGACGCTAGGACTTGTTTAATTTGTTCTAACGCCGCAGTATTTTCTTCAATTTTAATTAAAGCTCTTTTAATTTCGCTTCAATCTTCATCGTCTTGTCATCCTGAATTATTTTCTCAGGAGTCCGCAAGAACGTGAATAGTAAAATTAGTAGATGCGGAAACCGATATATCATCTACTAGTTCAATATGTGCTAATACGTCTCCTTCATGAAGCATTTCTTTCGGATAATAGATTTGTCATGTTGGAGGTAGCTCTTCCGCGGTCAACATAGATTCTTCATCGTCTTCTCTTGGAATTTCTGTAAAGACGTTATACCCTTTTATATCTTTTTGGATATGTCTCCACGATAAATATACTTTCGTATTGTCCGAGAATTGTGCGGCGGCCTCTTGTGTAAATATGATACTAAGGTACCTGCCGTTAGCCTCTGCCGCACCTATAATAATCGGGTCCTCTATGTTCTGCGAAAGGGACTTCATATTAATGACTGTGCCCTTAAGCTGAATCATCGTTTTCAACCTCGTCTTCCATTGAGTTTACTACAGGAAGGGTTCGCAATTTAGCCATAATATTATCAACGAAACTATTGCCATCCGCATCTTTGTAATATTTATATTTCTCTTCTAAAGCTTCTAGTGTGTTGGAATCAATTTTATGTTCCTTAATATAATAATAATTATAAGCATCTTTAAAAGCTCATCTAGTATCATCTTGAAGTCTAGCTTGAACCTTTTTGTACATTTGCTGCATTTGCTTATTATGCTGTTGTATCTCTTGGTCACGTTTATAATCATTTTCTACATATTTTTCAACCTTTTCAAGACGAGCTCCTCGTTCGTCTGCCTTGGCTTCCAAATCATCAACTGCAACATGTAATTCTTTTACGTCTGTTTTAATTTCATCTATTCCATCGGTGACCTTGTTCATTCAGCGGTCTTTGTCGTTGGCAATATCAAAATGTTGTTTGATTTTCTCCCAGATAAACCCCGCAGCTCTCATAATTGCTACACATAACAGAAGAGCAACTATAAGGACTGTGATAACATCACCTACACCATAATTGGATAGGAAAAAATTAAGTTCACTCATCTGCTATCCTTTCTTTGTTCAAAACTCTATTGTATATAAAAAAGAAGAATAACGGGTAATAAGAAGTTGCCCTAACATTTTGGCGTTAAGTTTTGTAATGTTTTGACTAAAATTTTTCTAGCTTTCCGTAAGTAATGTTTTTAGAGGAAAAAATGTAGACGGGAATGTTTCAGCTGATAATTGCAAAAATGCAGGACTCTATTATTTTACTTCTAGTCAAAGTGCCCCTAGTGGTATTAATGGTTGATTATTTGTGCTAAAAGATGAAGGCAATGCTGGTTTTATTAAACAAATATGAATTAGAATGGGCACACCAGGAAGTACTGACGCAGACATACTTTATAGAACAAGTGGAGATAATGGAGTAAATTGAGGAAAATGATATAAGGTTACCGCTACAAGCTATTCTTAATTAGCTTTCCGTAAACGGATTAAAAATGAATTTTCAAACTGTTCCTTTTTCTGCGACAGTGAGTTCTAAAGCTACGTCAGAGAATATTCAAGTCACTGCATCTTTACCGGCTTATTATAGATTAGCTTATGTTGGAGTAGCAGATTTAAATTTTCCTTATACTATTATTCAAGCACAACCTGCAAATAATACTTATTTTAATTTTTCTAATTCTGCTAGAACTATAACTATTAATGTAACAATATTTAATAATTGAACTTCTTCATTAACATATAGTGGAAACGTAATTATAGGAAAAGTTCTTTTATTTGATTAGTTTTCCGTAAACCAAGGTTGAGAATATGTGGGAGCAGGAGCTGGTTCTTTTTCAACTAATCTAGCAAAATATTCGGCTTTTATAGTTTTAGGTGCTTATGGAGATTATTTCCGTAACGTTTTTTTCACAAAAGATATGCTTCATAGCGGAATGTATATTGATGTTGATATGGCCCGTTTTACCGGTACAGGAACTTTTGTTTGTTTTTCTTATACTTCAGACACAGCATGGGAACTTAAAACTAATGATAATAGACTTGGCGTTGGCTTAAGAGGTTTTAAAAAAATTTAAAATAATAAATAAAAAAGGGGCGTTTTTAGCGCGTTAACGCGTTAAAAACGCCCTTATTTTCATAATTAATTTCAATTTAATATTTCTAATACAGCTGCTTTTACTCACATAGTATCAGAACTAGTAAAATTTGAACCCGGTATCACAATTTCAAATTTTGATTCATTATCTACAATTAATGGAGTTCCTGTTATTTTAAGACTAATTGTATTATACGATATTCCAAAAACTACTGCTGGCATATAAACAACATTTGTTGAATAATTTAAATAATTTATATTGCCACTTCTTAATATATTACTTGTACTATATGTACATTGTACTTGATAAATTCTTCATTTACAAGAGTAATCTGTTCCATTTGCTTCTCGATAAAATCGAGTTACGGAATCCCGTA
>JAFYLX010000175.1 GCA_017556895.1 Bacillota bacterium
AGGTTTACGGCATTACTTTTGAACAGGGCAGAAACAACTTCAAAATTAACACTGACCTTCTAAAAGAAATCGTAACTGAAAACAAAGATATGACAGAAGAAGCTAAGAGAGATTTGGTAATCGCGCTTATCACTCTTAAGTATACTCAGTCCAACTCCGTAGTATTTGCAAAGGATGGACAGGCTATCGGCGTAGGTGCTGGTCAGCAGTCAAGAATCCACTGCACTAGACTTGCTGGAGAAAAGGCTGATAAGTGGCATCTTCGTCAGCACCCAACAGTACTAAACTTACCTTTCAAGGAAGACGTAAGACGTGCTGATAGAGACAATGCAATCGATGTTTACTTATCAGAAGATCAGGAAGAAGTAAGAGGCGAAGGATACTGGGAAGCTCTATTCACAGAGCAGCCAGTAGAATTCACAAGAGCTCAGCAGAAAGAATATTTAGCATCCTTAACAGGTGTTTGCTTAGGTTCTGATGCGTTCTTCCCATTCGGTGATAACATCGAAAGAGCAGCAAAGAGTGGCGTAAGCTTTATTGCACAGCCAGGCGGATCCGTAAGAGATGACAATGTTATCGAAACATGTAACAAATACAATATGGTTATGGCATTCACTGGAATGAGATTATTCCATCACTAAAATACGCCCCGGAGGTAACAATGAAAGTATTAGTAGTAGGTGGTGGTGGCAGAGAACATGCTATCATCAAAAAAATCAAAGAAAACAAAACTGTAGAAGAAATCTTTGCACTTCCAGGTAATGGTGGTATCGCAGCTGATGCTACTTGCGTTAATATCGGTGCAAAAGAAATCGATAAAATCGTTGAGTTTGCAGTAGAAAACAAAGTTGACTTTGCAGTAGTAGCTCCTGATGATCCATTAGTTCTTGGTGCAGTTGATGCTCTTAATGCAGTAGGCATCAAGACTTTCGGTCCTAACAAGGCAGCAGCTATCATCGAAGGTAGCAAAGCTTTCTCTAAGGACTTAATGAAGAAATACAACATCCCAACTGCAGCATACGAAATTTTCGATGATATGGAAAAGGCACTTGCTTACATCGAAACTTGTGATATTCCTGTAGTTGTTAAGGCTGACGGTCTTGCTCTAGGTAAAGGCGTAATCATCGCAGAAACTAGAGAAGACGCAAAGGAAGCAGTTCGTTCCATGATGGAAGATAAGGTATTTGGAGACAGCGGCAATCAGGTTGTTGTTGAAGAATTCTTAACAGGTCCAGAAGTATCTGTACTTTCCTTTACAGACGGTAAGACTCTAATTCCTATGGTTTCTTCCATGGACCACAAGCGTGCGCTTGATGGAGATAAGGGTCTTAACACAGGCGGTATGGGAACAGTTGCTCCAAATCCATATTACACTGCAGAAGTTGCAAAAGAATGTATGGAAACAATTTTCCTTCCTACTGTAGAAGCAATGAATGCTGAAGGAAGAAGCTTCTCCGGATGCTTATACTTCGGTTTAATGCTTACTCCAAAGGGACCAAAGGTAATTGAATATAACTGTCGTTTCGGCGACCCTGAAACTCAGGTAGTACTTCCACTTCTTGAAAGCGATCTTCTTGACATCATGCTTAAGATTTATGATGGTAAGCTTGATGAAGCAGAAGTTAAGTTTGCAGATAAGAGTGCATGCTGCGTAGTAATGGCTTCCGCAGGTTACCCTCAGAGCTATGAAAAGGGCTTTGAAATCACAATGCCAGCTGACAAGAATATCTACGTTGCAGGTGCAGCACTTAAGGAAGGCAAGCTTGTAAATAGCGGCGGTAGAGTTCTAGGTGTAACTGAAACTGCTGAAACTCTAGAAGAAGCTGTTAAGAAGGCTTACGAAACTGTAGAAACTGTTAAATTCGAAAACGCATACTACAGAAAAGACATCGGAAAGCGCGCCCTAATGGCAGAAAGGATCTAAATTATGGTTTTTAGAATATTCGTAGAAAAGAAGCCTGGCTTAGACAACGAAGCTCGTGCTTTAAAGAATGATATCGCTGAATTACTGCAGATTAGTGGAGTAGAGAATGTACGTCTTTTCAACAGATATGATGTAGACGATATCGAAAAGGAACTTTTCGATTACTCTGTAAATACAGTTTTCTCAGAACCACAGCTTGATAACGTAACAACAGAGCTTCCAGAAGCTGACGTTATCTTCGCGGTAGAACCACTTCCTGGTCAGTTTGACCAGAGAGCATCTTCTGCTGCTGAATGTATCCAGATCATCTCTAAGGGTGAAAGACCTACAGTAAAGACTGCTAAGGTTTATGCTCTTTATGGTAACGTTGCAGAAGCTGATGTAGAAGCTATCAAGAAGTTTGTTATCAACGCAGTAGAATCAAGAGAAGCTGATATGGCTCTTCCTGAAACTCTTGTAGTTGAATATGAAATCCCAACAACTGTAGAAACAGTTGAAGGTTTTATTGATTTAGACGAAGCTGGTCTTGCTGACTTCATCAAAGACAGAGGTCTAGCAATGGACTTAGCTGACATTAAGTTCTGTCAGAAATACTTCAAGGAAGAAGAACACAGAAACCCTACAATCACTGAAGTTAAGATGATTGATACATATTGGTCTGACCACTGTCGTCATACAACTTTCAATACTACTATTGATAGTGTTAAGTTTGAAGACGAAACTCTTCAGAAGGCATACGACAGATATATCTCCGTGAGAGAAGGTTTAAACAGAACAAAGCCAGTTACTTTAATGGACGTTGGTACAATCGCTGTTAAGCAGCTTAAGAAAGATGGCAAGCTTACAAAGCTTGACGAATCCGAAGAAATCAATGCTTGTACAGTAAAGATTAAGGTTGAAATCGAAGGTCAGGAAGAAGACTGGTTACTATTATTCAAAAATGAAACTCACAACCATCCTACAGAAATCGAACCATTCGGTGGTGCGGCAACTTGCGTAGGTGGTGCAATCAGAGACCCATTATCAGGTAGATCTTATGTTTATGCAGCAATGCGTGTAACTGGTGCTGGAGACCCATTAGTTCCTGTATCAGAAACAATCCCTGGTAAGTTACCTCAGAGAAAGCTTGTAGCTACAGCTGCTGCTGGTTATTCCTCCTATGGTAACCAGATTGGTCTAACAACAGGTCAGGTAGACGAAATTTACCACCCAGGATACGTTGCTAAGAGAATGGAAGTTGGTGCGGTTATCGCTGCAGCTCCTGCCGAAAACGTAGTGAGAGAAGTTCCTGAAGCTGGCGACAGAATTATCCTTTTAGGTGGTAAGACTGGTAGAGACGGTTGCGGTGGTGCAACAGGTTCCTCCAAGTCTCACGACGTTTCATCTCTAGAATCTTGCGGAGCGGAAGTACAGAAGGGTAATGCTCCTGAAGAAAGAAAGATTCAGAGATTATTTAGAAATGCTGAAGCGTCCAAGTTAATTAGACGTTGTAACGACTTCGGTGCAGGCGGTGTATCCGTAGCTATCGGTGAACTTGCAGACGGTCTTGAAATTAATTTAGACGTAGTTCCTAAGAAATATGACGGTCTTGATGGTACAGAATTAGCTATTTCCGAATCTCAGGAAAGAATGGCATGCGTAGTTGCAGAAAAAGACGTAGAAAGATTCTGTGAACTTGCAAGACTTGAAAACTTAGAAGCAACAGTAGTTGCAAAGGTTACAGACAATGCTAGACTATCCATGCACTGGAATGGTCAGAACATCGTAAACTTATCAAGAGAATTCCTTGATTCCAACGGTGCAGAAAAGCATATCGATGTAGTGGCAGTAGCTCCTGAAAGCTTCGAAAAGAAGGTTGCAGGTGGTTTCGGCGAAAACTTCAAGGCGTTAGCAGGCGACTTAAACGTTTGCTCAAAGCGTGGTATGTCCGAAAGATTCGACTCCACAATCGGTGTTGGTACAGTACTAATGCCATTCGGCGGTAAGTTCCAGAGAACTCCAATCCAGGCTATGGTACACAAGGTTTCCGTAGAAAAGAAGGATACTACAACTTGTTCTGTAATGTCTTGGGGTTACAACCCATTCATCGCAGAAAAGAGCCCATACCATGGTGCTTACTTAGCTGTAGTAGAATCCGCAGCTAAATTAGTTGCTCACGGTGCTGACTTCAAGGATGTATATCTATCATTCCAGGAATACTTCGAAAAGCTTGGCAATGACCCTAAGAAGTGGGGTAAGCCATTCGCTGCATTACTAGGTGCTTTAGAAGCTCAGCTTGACCTAGGAATCGGTGCAATCGGTGGTAAGGACTCCATGTCCGGCACTTTCGAAGATTTACACGTACCACCAACACTTATTTCCTTCGCAGTAACTACTGAACATATTGACAATATCATTTCCCCAGAATTCAAGGAAGCTGGCAACAAGGTTTACTTATTAAAGCCAGAACTTGACGAAAGAGGCCTTCCAACAGGCGAATCCTTAAAGGCTGTGTTCGATAAGGTGACTGCTCTTATGAGAAAGGGCGCAGTTAAGGCTTGTTATACTCCTACTCTTGGTGGCGTTGCAGAAGCAATCCTTAAGATGACAATGGGTAATGGCATTGGATGCAAGTTAACAGATGCATTAACAGTAGAAGAATTATTCGGATACTGTTACGGTGCATTCGTTATCGAAGCTACAGAAGAAGTTGACGCTCTTCTAATCGGTGAAACTACTGCTGCATTTGAAGTAGTTTATGGTGAAGACGTTCTAGATATGGCAGAAGTTTGCCAGATTTATGAAGATAAGTTAGAATCCGTATATCCTTGCAACATCGCAGTTGATGGTGAAACTCCAGAAAACATCTCCTACGAATGCGATAAGGAATTTGGTGCTAAGGTTAAGGTTGATGTACCTAAGGTATTAATCCCTGTATTCCCTGGTACAAACTGCGAATACGACACTGCAAAGGCATTTGCAAGAGCAGGTGCAGAACCTGAAATCTTCTTAATTAACAACTTAACTTCTGCGGATGTTGCTAAATCAGTAACAGAATTCGCTAATAAAGTTAGAGAAAGCCAGATTATCTTTATTCCTGGTGGTTTCTCAGGTGGTGACGAACCAGACGGTTCCGCTAAGTTCATCACAGCATTCTTCAGAAATGAAGAAATCAAGGAAGCAGTAACTGAACTTCTTGAAGAAAGAGACGGCTTAATGGCAGGTATCTGTAACGGATTCCAGGCTCTAATCAAGTTAGGTCTAGTACCTTACGGTAAGATCGTAGAAACAGATGAAGATTGTGCTACACTTACTTACAACAAGATTTCTCGCCACCAGTCCAAGCTAGTTCGTACAAGAATTGCTTCTAATAACTCACCTTGGCTTGCAAACACTAAGGTTGGAGAAGTTTACACAGTTCCTATCTCTCACGGTGAAGGTAGATTCATTGCACCTCTTGCTCTTCGTGAAGAATTAGCAAAGAACGGTCAGATTATCACTCAGTATGCTGACCTTGAAGGCAATGCAACTAACGACATCCAGTTCAACCCTAACGGTTCTGACTGGGCTATCGAAGGTATTATTTCACCAGATGGTAGAGTACTTGGTAAGATGGGACATTCAGAAAGAATTGGAAACGGCTTATATCAGAACGTTATCGGCGAATTTGATATGAAGATGTTCGAAGCTGCTGTAAAATATTTCAAAAAATAATTTTATTGACAGAAACGCAACTTAAGAGCTATAATAAAATGTATTTTTTCTGATACAGTAAAAAACTTACCGTAAGGAGATGATTAATAAATGGAAAGAAGAATTGGAACAATTTCAAGAGGACTTCGTGGACCTATCATTAAGGAAGGCGATGACCTTACAAAAGTAGTTGTTGATACACTATTAGAATGTGTTGAGAAGGGTGATTTCGAAATCGGCGAAAAAGACGTTTTAGCTATCACAGAATCTATCCTAGCTCGTGCACAGAACAACTATGCTACTACTGACCAGCTTGCAGAAGACGTTAAGGCTAAACTTGGCGGCGAAACTGTAGGCGTTGTGTTCCCAATTTTAAGCAGAAACAGATTTGCAATTTGCTTAAGAGGTATTGCTAAGGGCTCCAAGAAAGTAGTTTTAATGCTTAGCTACCCAAGTGATGAAGTAGGTAACCACTTACTAGATATTGATTTATTAGACGAAAAGGGAATCAACCCTTATACAGATCTATTAACTCAGGAAAAGTTCGAAGAACTTTTCGGTAAGTCAAGACATACTTTCACTGACATTGATTATGTAAACTACTACAAGGGCTTAATCGAAGAAGAAGGTGCAGAAGCAGAAATTATCTTCTCTAACAACCCTCGTAAGATCGTTGATTATGCAGACAAGGTAATCTGTGCAGATATCCATACTCGTGCTCGTACTAAGAGATTAATCTTAGAAGCTGGCGCAACAGCAGTTATCGGTATGGACGAACTTCTAAATGCTCCTGTTAACGGTTCAGGATATAACCCTGAATACGGTATCCTAGGTTCCAATAAGGCAACAGAAGAAACTATCAAGCTGTTCCCTATTAATGCTCAGGAATTCGTAGAGGGTGTTCAGGCTGAAATCAAAGAAAGAACTGGCAAGATCGTAGAAGTTATGGTTTACGGCGATGGTGCTTTCAAAGACCCAGTAGGTAAGATTTGGGAACTTGCAGACCCTGTAGTTTCCCCAGGTTTCACTAGCGGTCTTCAGGGACAGCCAAACGAATTAAAGTTAAAATATCTTGCTGACAACGATTTCGCAGACCTTCGCGGTGATGAACTTAAGGCTGCAATCGAAAATGCAATCAAGGAAAAGGATGATAACTTAGTAGGACAGATGGCTACTGAAGGTACTACACCAAGAAGACTAACTGACCTTTTAGGTTCCCTATGTGACCTTACTTCCGGTTCCGGAGATAAGGGTACTCCATTCATCTACATCCAGGGATATTTCGACAACTATACAGACTAATATTTAGTTACTAAAGGCTCTTGCTTAGGCAGGAGCCTTTTTTACCCCTTGAAAAAAGAACATATGTTCGGTATAATGAAGAAGGGGACGGAAAGGTTGGGTGTGTTTTGACAAATAAGATTGAAAAAACACCTTATTTTTTATGTATTGATTTAAAATCCTTCTATGCATCGGTAGAGTGTGTAGACAGGGGGCTTGATCCAATGACTACTAATTTGGTGGTTGCGGATCCCGAGCGAACGGAGAAGACAATATGCCTTGCTATTACTCCGCCGATGAAGAAGCTAGGCATAAGTAGCAGGTGTAGGGTTTTTGAGATTCCAAAGGGTGTGGAGTATATCATGGCTCCGCCTAGGATGAGGCGATATTTAGAAGTTTCATCGCAGATTTATGGCGTATATCTAAAATATTTTCATGAGGATGATATCCACGTGTATTCAGTGGATGAGGCCTTTATGGATGCTACAAATTATACTAAGATTTATGGAAATGATACTAGGAAGTTAGCCAAGGTTATAATGGATGACATTTATAGGACCACTGGAATACCATCGGCATGTGGGATAGGGACAAACTTATATCTATGTAAGATTGCCCTTGATATTACGGCTAAACATTCCCCTGGTAATATTGGGATTTTGACAGAAGAAACGTATCGAAAGACATTGTGGGATCATGAACCATTGACTGACTTTTGGAGAATCGGAAGGGGTACTGCCAAACGCCTCGATAGGTATGGCATATATAACATGAGGCAGATTGCTATGGCGCCTGAAGATTTGCTGTATAAGGCATTCGGGGTGGATGCGGAGCTCCTCATAGACCATGCTTGGGGCAGGGAGACGGCTACTATAAATGATATAAAGTCTTATGTGCCAAAGGCCCATAGCATCACTAGTGGACAGGTTTTATCCTGCGAATATACCTATGACAAGGCGAGACTCATCTTGCATGAGATGACAGAAGGGCTGTGTTTTGATTTGATAGAGCAGCATCAGGTGACAGATTCTCTAGGACTTTATGTAGGGTATACCAATAGGATCGATATGCCACCAGCTAGAGGAAGTGTTACCTTACCATTTTATACTTGTTCTACCAAGATTATTCAGGAAGAAATGGATAGGTTATATTCAAGAATTGTGGCGCCAGAATGTTTAATAAAACGAATAAGCATTTCGTTTAATAGGCTTTTAGATGAAGAGCACGAAGGTTGGGATTTGTTTACCGATACAGCAGAATTAAAGAAAGAGAAGGATATGACTAGGACGGTCCTAGGGATTAAAAAGAAGTTTGGCAAGAATTCTATTTTCAAGGCAATGAATTTAGAGGAAGGTGCCACAGCATTAGAGCGAAACAGACAGATAGGGGGTCACAAAGCATGATTAACAAGCGTGGTCATATGGATACGACTAACAGGGCTAAACAATTTGCGCCTTTTGCTGCGTTAAAAGGACATGAGATGGAACTTGCAAAGCAATTGGAACGCAAAGATGAAAAAATTATACTTGCAGAAGATGAGATTGAGCGCATAAATCACGTATTAATCGATTTGAACAAAGGGGATAGTATCAAAGCAACTTATTATGCTAACAATGTGTATACTACAATTATTGGCACTGTAGAGAAGATATATGTCTATGATTCAGCTATTCAAGTAAAAGGGACAAAGATATTTTTGGATGATATTTACAGAATAGAAAAGTTGGATATATAATATGAGGTAGATTAGTATGTAAGGTTATAAATAATGTTAAGGGGGAAGTTATGAATAATATTGAGATAGAACTTGGAGATATTACTGCACTTGATTGTGATGCAATAGTTAATGCGGCAAACAAATCATTACTCGGTGGTGGTGGCGTAGACGGTGCCATTCACAGGGCTGCGGGTCCAGAACTCCTTGCAGAGTGTCGTACTCTCAATGGATGTAAGACTGGCGAAGCTAAGATTACAAAGGGATATAAGCTTAAGGCGAAGCATGTAATTCACACTGTTGGGCCAATTTATAGTAACTCCCCATCAGACCCTATCAAACTTGCAGATTGTTATAGAAACTCTCTTGATTTAGCTAAAAAGTATGATTTACACTCCATCGCATTCCCATCAATTTCTACTGGGGTATATGGATATCCTCTAGAAGATGCGACAGATGTTGTGTTTAAGGCAGTTACAAAGTGGTTTGAAGATAATGCAGATTACGATATGAAAATTATCTTTGTATGCTTTGGAGAAAGAGCTTATAAGTTATATAAGAGTTATTATGAACAAATTTAATGGAGGCGTAACGTGGAAGCAGAAGGCAAACTCAAGAAGAAACCTAAGGTTAAGAATGAGATTGACATGTGTAATGGTCCCATCTTAAAAAAGATGCTAATCTTTACACTGCCGCTTATGTGTTCTAGTATGCTGCAGTTGTTATTTAATGCAGCGGATATCATAGTAGTAGGAAGGTTTGCAGGCGATACTGCACTTGCGGCGGTTGGCTCTACGACTTCTTTAGTTCTTTTATTAGCCAACTTGTTTATAGGGCTTTCGGTTGGTGCAAACGTCCTTGCGGCTAGATATTTTGGCGCAGGCAGAGGCAATGAATTAAGCAAAACTGTTCATACAGCCCTGCTATTAGCCGTAATTAGTGGCGTAATTTTAACTCTAATGGGCGTATTGCTTGCCAAACCAATACTTCAGCTTATGGACACGCCAGATACGGTTATAAACTTATCTGTGCTTTATCTAAGAATATACTTTTTAGGCATGCCAGCTATGCTACTATATAACTTCGGTAGCGCGATCCTAAGAGCTAAAGGAGATACAAAAAGACCACTTATATATCTAAGTATATCCGGAGTACTAAACGTGAGCTTGAACTTAGTACTTGTTATTGTATTTAATCTAGGGGTGGCTGGTGTTGGTATTGCGACTGCAACTTCTCAGTTTGTTTCTGCTGGCTTAATGCTTCGATGCTTATCAAAAGAAAAAGGCGGATTTAGATTCTCCTTTAAGAAACTTAAAATACACAAGGACAAACTTATTACTATACTTCAGATTGGTTTACCTGCAGGTGTACAGAGTACGCTATTCTCTTTATCTAACGTATTGATTCAAGCATCTATAAACTCTTTCGGCGACGTTGCCATGGCAGGAAGTGCGGCGGCGGGCAATATAGAAGGTTTTGTATATGTTGCAATGAACGCTTTCTATCAGGCAGCTATAACATTTACCAGTCAAAATGTAGGGGCAGGTAAGTATCATAGAGTCAAGCCGATTATGATTAGGGCAGTTGCTTGTGTTACCGTTACTGGCTTGGTGCTAGGCAACTTAGCATATGGTTTTGGTAATGTACTACTACTTTTCTATACTACAAGCCCGGCTGTAGTTGTAGAGGGGATAAGAAGACTATCTTATGTAAGTGCGTGGTATTTCCTATGTGGAATTATGGACACTTTGGTAGGCGTTTTAAGAGGTCTTGGATATTCCATCGTTCCTATGCTGGTGTCACTTATCGGGGCATGTGGACTTAGAATAGTGTGGATTATGACTATTTTCCAAATTCCAATGTTCCATTCTTTAGATACAATTTACGTTTCTTATCCTGTAACTTGGGTTATAACGGCGGGTACTCACTTTATTTGTTACCTAGTTATAATGCATAAGATTAAGGATAAAATATTAAAAGCAAAGCAAGCGAATACAAATAAAACGTGAGGTTAATATGGAATTTACAAAAATGCATGGTGCAGGTAATGACTTCATAATCATTAACAATATAGAAGAGAAAATTCCTGTGTCAGAACTTGGCACGCTTGCCGAAAGACTGTGCCATAGAAGATTTTCAATAGGCGCAGATGGCCTTATGGTGGTAGATTACCCCGAATTTGGTGGAGACTATAAGATGCGTTTTTATAATGCTGACGGAAGCATTGGTGAAATGTGCGGCAATGGAGCTCGTTGTATTGCTCGTTACGGACACGAAAAAGGTCTTGCGGGTGAAGTTCAAAAGATTGAAACAATTGCAGGTCTTGTTGTAGGTCATAAGATTACAGATACTATGTATAGAATCAGATTAAACGATGTTACTACAATGAAGGATATGATAGTAGAAGTACTTGGCAAGGAGTACCATTGTGTATATGTAGAACTTGGTGATCCTGGTCTTCCTCATGCTGTAGTAAGAATTGAAGGCCTAGCTGATATCGAGGCTAAGGAACTTCATGAGCTAGGTGCAGCCCTTAGAAATTGCGAGGCTTTCCCTAAGGGAGCAAATGTAAACTTCTACGATATCGTAGGCAAGGACGAATTAGTTGAACTTACTTATGAACGTGGCGTAGAAGATTTCACTCTTGCCTGTGGGACAGGCACTGGGTGTGTAGTTGCATCTTTGACAAAGAAGGGATTAGTAAGTGGAACTGATGTAAAGGTTACTGTTCCAGGGGGAGAATTATACATTACCCTTAAGGAAGATGGATTATTCCTAACTGGTCCTACGGCAGTGGTAGCTGAAGGTAGCTTAAATGAAAGAGAATTGTTGTAAAAAAAGAGTTGTTGTCTATGGTGACTCCAATACCTATGGATATAGAGGCCAAGATGGAGGCAGATATGCTCCAGAGGATAGGTGGATAAATGTAGCCGAAGAAGTAGCTGGAGATAAATTTCAAATTCTTAATCAAGGTATGAACGGCAGAATTGCATATAATTATGTGCCTCCGTGCATAGAGGCTGATTATGTTTGCGTGATGCTGGGGTCTAACGATTTGCTGTGCGGTTTCGGTTTCAATGCAGAAACAATAGCTAGGTTGGCATTTAAGGTCGTTGAAAGAGCAAAGACTTTGATGGATGAAATTTATCCTAAAAACGAGTGTAAGTACGTTTTAATCGCACCACCACGTATATCAAAAGATATATTGAACGGCCCATGGTCTACATCCTATGAAGGACCGCAAACTATTGAAATTTCAATGGAATTATCGGATTGCTTTAAGAAAGTTGCTGAGGAAGAAGGCGTTATGTTTTTTGATGCTGCTCCTTACAGTGAAACTTGTAGAGATGATGGAATACACCTGACAAAAGCTGGCCATAAGCATTTAGGGGAAGCTTTTGGAAGATTCCTGTTAGAACTAGATAAAGAATCTAAATAATTAGATTTGCAAAATAACAAATCGTCCCGCCAATTTCGGCTGGGCGATTTTTCACAATTCGTTTACTAAATTTTTACATAAACATGGTACAGTATAAATACGATATTATTATTGGTAGAGGTGTAACATGAAAAAGATATTAGTATGCTTAGTGATGTTAACCATTTTACTTTCGGGTTGTGGTTCCAAGGAAAACAAAATTGAAGGTACTCAAATTAATTTGTCCGATAGTAAAATCACGGTTGATGGGCAAGTTATTACAAGTGATACTACACAAGCGGTTTATTCTGCCAATGACATTGTGTTTTATCGCGCAGGACAAGACTTTACATACGGCGAAGGCGAAAAAAAAGACGAACATGAACAAAGTGAGGCGGATGCCCATACGGTTATTCACATCACAAAGCCGGGCAAATATATTTTAAGTGGTATACTTTCACTTGGACAAATAGCGGTCGACCTTGGTGAAGATGCAGAAACAGACCCTAATGCAGTAGTAACTTTGATTCTCGATGATGTTGATATTACTTGCAAGGTGGCACCTGCTATTATTTTTTATAATGTATACGAGTGTTCAAATAGTGATGAGGAAACTGCAACAAAAGATGTTGACACTAAAAATGCAGGTGCAAATGTTATTATTGCTGACGGAACTGAAAACAATATTCAGGGTTCTTATGTAGCGAAAATTTATAAGTCTTATGAATTGAGCGAAGATGGCAAGGAAATTGTGGATAGCAAGAAACTTCACAAGTATGACGGTGCATTCTATTCAAAGAAGACAATGAACATAAATGGAGGAGATAAAGGAACAGGTGTATTGAATATCAAAGCAGAAAACGAAGGCCTTGATAGTGAACTTCACCTTACAATAAATGGTGGTATTATCAATATAACTTCTGGCAATGATGGAATTAATACCAACGAGGATAATGTTTCGGTTACTACGATGAACGGTGGAATGCTTAATATTGTTTGTGATGGTAGTACCGGTGAAGGGGACGGAATTGATTCGAACGGTTGGCTTGTAATCAACGGAGGAACCGTTACTGCACAGGCTTGTTCCTCGAGTGGTGATGCAGGGATAGATTCTGATAAGGGTATTTATATTAATGGAGGTAAAGTAATCGCTTCAGGAAATATGCTTGACCATATCGCCTGTGGTAATCAAACTTATGTTGTATTCAGTTTTGCAAGTCGTCAAGAAGGCGGCAATACGTATACCCTTAAAAATTCGGCTGATGAAGTTATTGGTGAGTATACTCCTACGAATGCTTTCACCTATCTAATTGTTGCAGGAAGTGAACTTACTCCTGATGACTATACGTTCTGGCAGGGAGAAACTCAATTATCTGGAA
>JAFYLX010000023.1 GCA_017556895.1 Bacillota bacterium
ATGGCAACTCTTCCAAAAACCTGTTTCTTTGCTTCTGCTACGAATGCATTGCCCGGACCTACTATTTTGTCAACCTTTGGTACCGTTTCTGTTCCGTATGCAAGGGCTGCAACAGCTTGGGCTCCGCCGGTCTTAAAAATTCTATCTACGCCAGCGATCTTGGCTGCAGCAAGGATAACAGGATTGATCTTGCCGTCAGCTCCCGGAGGGGTAGTGATGCAGATTTCCTCGCAACCTGCTATTTTTGCTGGGATACTATCCATCAAAACTGTGGAAGGGTAGGCTGCCGTGCCACCTGGAACATATAGGCCGACCTTTTCGATTGGAATTACTTTCTGGCCGATAACTACGCCGTCATTTTCGCTGATAATGAAGCTATTTCTAACTTGCTTTTCGTGGAAGTTTCTAATGTTAGCTGCCGCCTTTTCCAAGACTTCTAAAAACTTTGGCTCTACTGCGCCAAAGGCCTCATCTATTTCTTCTTGGGAAACCTCGAGACCACCTGTCTCTTCTAGGTCAGCGCCATCGAACTTTTTGCAATATTCCATTAGGGCCTTGTCGCCGTTTGTTTTTACGTTTTCGATTATCTCTGAAACGATGCAGGAAACGTCTGCTTCTGCCGTAGATCTGGCAAATATTTCGGAGTTTGGCACCTGGCCATATTCATATATCTTAATCATTTCTTTCCCTCACTATTTTTCCTAAGCTGTTCTTAATGTTTTCGATAGTCTCATTCTTGAACTGGTAGCTAGCCTTGTTAGAAATGAGACGTGCACTGATATTTACGATGTCTTCTATGGGCTCGAGGTTGTTTTCGTAGAGCGTTTTACCTGTTTCGACTATGTCGACGATTACATCGCTAAGGTCCAAAATTGGAGCTAGCTCTATGGAACCGTTTAGCGGGATGATATCGATTTCTCGGCACTTCTTAGCATAGAAGTTTTCTGCAACATTCACGAACTTTGTGGCAACCCTAAGTGTTTTGTCGGTGTCATCATAGAAGTCTTTCTGTGCCGCAACCGCTATTCTGCATTTGCCCATCTTAAGGTCTAATAGTTCATAAATATCTGGCTCGTATTCTAGAAGAATATCCTTGCCACATACGCCTATGTCTGCTGCGCCTCTTTCTACATAGATGGCTACATCTGAGGGCTTTACCCAGAAATATCTAACGCCCAGATCTTCGTTTTCGAATATTAACTTGCGATTTTCCTCCAATATGGAAGGACATTCAAAGCCGGCTTCTGCAAATAGGGAGTATACTTTTTCTCCGAGTCTGCCTTTAGGAAGTGCTATATTTATATATTTTTTAGACATCAGTCTCTCCTTCATCAGCGATAGTGATTAGCTGGCGGTAACGGATTTCTGTAGGTACCTTGCGGCAAACTCTTACGGAAGTGCCGTCGTAGGATAATGTTTCTGCTGCCTTCATAGCTGCCTTTGGATTACCGCTATACAGAATCACTATATCTACATCGTATTTGTTTTCTTGATTGTTTAATCTTTCAAGAGCGTCTAGGTAAACGGCGAAGCCGATAGCTCCTGATTTTCTGCCCATCTTTCTCATAAGTTTGTCATACTGGCCGCCGCTTAACACTCCGGAAGGGATTCCTTCAACATAACCTTTGAAGGCGATGCCGCTGTAGTAAGACATATCGTTGGAAAGGGCGAAGTTTATCTTTACCTTCTTCTCGCAGCCTAGCGACTGGATGAAGTCTAGAATGTCACTAAACTCTTCTATTTTTTCTTTTGCAGAGATGGTCTCGCAGATGGATTCTAGTGCAATTACAGCTTCGTTAAAGGAAGAATAGTTCTTCATAAAGACCATAAGTTTATCTTGCTTATCCTTGCAAATCCCGTTTTCTTTGCATAATAAAAGGAGCTCATCAACATTCTTTCTGCTTATACAAGTTAGGACTTTGTTTTCTAAGTCTGGAGTAATCTTGAATTCTTCAAAGATTGCTTCGATTAGTCCTACGTGTGAAAGTTCTAAGATGTAGTCATCGGAAATGTTTTCTAAACTTCTAATGGCTAGCATTATCACTTCGCAGATTTCTAAGATGTCGATGTCTCCCATACATTCTAGACCTGTTTGTTTTAGTTCTTTGTATGAGCGTGTGCCCTTCGGGACACGGTAGACATTTTCGTCATAGTAGACCTTTTGTACTTGACCGGGTATATCCTTCGAGTTACTTATAATCGAGAGGGTTACGTCTGGCTTAAGTGCCATCAGTCTGCCGGTTGTATCGGTAAAGGAAAGAATAGCGTCTGACCCTAAAAAGTCTGTGTTCTTCGCATAAAGTGAATATTCTTCGAACTTACTCATCTTGTAATGGCAGTAACCAAAACGATGGTAAAGAGTGCGAAGACAATGGGCTACTCTTTCATCTATTCTTAAAATTTTGGGATCAATGTTCATATTAGTCATTTTTATTTCTCCTATATATTTTGACAAGTCGCCTTACTGATACTTTTTTATCAGTCAGAAAAACAACTATGGCGTTACTTTAACACTTTAACTCGATAAAGTCAAGGGCGAATTGACATGTTTTTCAAAAAGTACAAAGGTCTCCGGCCCTAAATCTTGAAGAACTGTGATATAATAAAGTGGAGAAGAAACATTAGGAGGTTTAAAGATGGAAATTAGAAAAGCAACACTAAAAGATATAGAAGCTATCGCTGCAGTTGAAGCAGAATGTTTCCCTGAAGCAGAGGCTGCAAGTCTTGAATCAATCACTAAGAGAGTGACAGTATTCCCTGACTATTTCTGGCTTTTATTTGATGGAGATAAACTTGTTGGATTTGTAAACGGCATGGCGACAGACCTTGCGGACTTATGTGACGAGATGTACGAAGATGCCAATATGCATCAGGACGACGGTAAGTGGCAGATGATATTCGGCGTAGACACTATTCCGGAATACAGAAGACAGGGTTGTGCAGAAAAGGTATTAAATCAAGTAATTGCAGACACTAAAGCTGCTGGCAAGCTTGGACTTGTATTAACTTGCAAAGATCATTTAGTTCACTACTACGCTAAGTTTGGTTTCGAGAGCGAAGGACTATCAGAATCCACACACGGCGGAGCAGTTTGGTATAAGATGAGACTTACTTTCTAAATTATATAAAAGAAGTAAAAGGCGTAAAAGGAGACCCTCGCTAGGGTCTCCTTTTTGATGTATTTATGGCAATAACTCGTAGGCGATTCGTGGACTGCCGTCGTAGGCATATATAATGCCGCTTTTCTTAAAACCGGCCTTTTCAATTGAGTGCTGCATTACAAGGTTCTTCTCGTGAGTGTCAATTCTTATATATGGATGCAAAGTCTTACAATACTCCATTGCACTAGCAGCAACCCCAGAAGCCCCTTTTGCAGCAGCTACTCTGTGGATAGTGCCATAGGTATCATTTGAAAACCAAGCTCCATTGTCGATCACATCATATGTACTGTCTTCGCCGACGATAAAGGCGAAAACTCCGTTTATATGGCCGTTCTCCTCAATAATATATAGAGTTTTATTATCGATATCGTTCTCTAAAATCTCTTTTTCGGGATGACTGTCTCCCCATTGGGTTGGGTTGCCTTGTGATTTCATAAATTGACGAGCGTATTCGTATATATCTAAAATTTCGGATAAATCCTCGAGTCTTGCTAGTCTAATCATAAGTGCTCCTTTTTAGTGTATTTGTAAGATGATTATGACATAAATCCTTCTCCCTCTGCAACTTAAAATATGATATAATGTCCCTGCGAGAAAATGATATTAACAAATTTTATATATAATTAGGGAGTTAAATGATGAATCAAAAGGAATTAAGAGAAATTAGAAGAAGATTTAGCCTGGACAAGGACAGCATCAGCCATGTATATGGATGTTATGTCAATGCGGCTAAAGAAATCGTAACAAGAATAGATATGTCCGTAGGCCTTATGGAACAGGAAGAAGCAGAGATGTACCTAAAGCTTATCAAAAAATCGATTTCCGGTACACTAGGCAGAAACCTTCTAGATATTGCGTTTACAACTGCTCAGGTTGAAAACAGTGATGAACATAGACTTCTTATGGCGCTAAAGGCATCTCATCTTAGAGACGAAAGTGTAAGAGAAATCTTGTATGAGAGAATTATAGAGACAGTGGATATGGGAGATCAAAGCTACGTAATCCTACTAGCATCAGATTCTTATGACGTACCGTTTAAGGGCAGTGACGACGAAGTATTCGAAGATGGTTCAAGCGAAGTGTTCGACTACATTATCTGTGGCATCTATCCGGTAAAGGACGCGAAGGCTGCGCTTAGATATATGTCTGACGAAAGACAGTTTAGAGGAGCATCAACTGGTCACGTAATTAGCACTCCAGATATCGGATTTATGTTCCCTGCTTTCGACAATAGAGGTACAAATATCTACAATGCACTTTATTACAGCAGAAATGTAGTAGAAATACACGACGAATTCATTAAAGGTATTTTCAACGTAGAAAACGTACCAATGTCCGCAGGAACACAGAAAAACGTGTTTGCCGATACTCTAAATGAAGCCCTTGGAGAAGAGTGTGACCTGCAGGTAGTTCAGGCCGTACACGAGGATATTAGAGAAAAACTGGCAATACATAAAGAAAATAAAGAGGTTGAACTTCCGGAAATTTGTGTAGAAGAAGTGGGCGATATCTTAAAGAAGAATGGTGTCGGTGAGGACAAAATAACAGCATTTAACGAGGCGTGCGAAAAGAACTTTGGGAACTCTGGAGTTCTAAACCCTGGTAATCTTGTAGAAACTAAAAAATTCGAGATGACTACAGGTGAAGTAAAGATTACGGTAGATCCTGAACAGGCATACAGAGTAAAGACACAGATTATCGATGGGGTTAAGTACATCCTGATTCCAGCAGACGAAGGAGTCAGCGTAAACGGAATCGACGTAACTATAAAGTAACAAATATAGTAATTGAAATTAAAAATAAAAGGCGCATTATGGGTCACCCCATATATGTGCCTTTTTGATTATTATTTATTTCCACCAATAATATTTAAGTGACTCTGGCATCATTTCGAAAAGTGCATCGGCGGCTTCTAAACTATTTACTTTATACTTTTGCTGGGCAATGTTATAAAAAGAAGCACAGATTCCTCTGGCAAAAACATCGATTTGGAGTTCTTCTATCGGAGTAAAACCTTCTCCGTTACGGTTTTGCTTAGTTATATTAAGAACTTGCTCATAAGAGTGTTCGTATACGTAATTACTAAAGGAATTGAACCCATTAGAATTCAAGGACTTTTTTAACGTCGAAACATGTTTATGGGCTGTTTCGAATATTAGGAATAACAGTTCTTTGTAATTGGAACACTGGTTGTTGTTAGAAAGATAAGAAATAAGGATCTTATAGTTGCTATTCATTACGTCGTATTTGTCCTTGAAGTATCTATAAAATGTAGAACGGCCTACACCTGCTTTTTTTATAATCATCTCTACAGTTATTTTGTCGAAATCGTTTTCCTCAAGAAGCATATTAAAAGAAAGTATAATGGAATAATATGTTCTAGTAACCATTTTTTCCTCCTGTTATGAAATGTGTTGAAATAATTATACCATAATGGGACAAAATGATGAAAGTGTTTCAACATAATTTTCCGGCTAGTGTTATAATTTACCAATAAAAGAGGTGGAAAGATGCATGAACTTGCAGATAGGATTATTAAAAATACAGAATCCTGGAACTGCTAAATTCGAACAATTAAATAAGTTAAAAAGCCTCCTGTTATGGTATAATTAAAGATACATCTGAATTACACAACCCATTTAGACACCCTAGTGATATATCCGAAGACATAATTAGGAGGTTTTTTATGGATAAAATTTATCGGAAAAACGGAATATTATTTGCAATTATATGGATTGTAGTCTACGTTGTGGGACTAAGTATTGCTGACAATCTATCAATCACATTAGGCATAGAAAAGTCCATTTCTTTACTTGTATGTGTTGCAATGACGACGATTTCATATTACTGGATTAAGAAAAACGGATATATGAAGCGATTCGGCCTATGCAGACCTGTGGTCTCTTCAAAAGAAAT
>JAFYLX010000004.1 GCA_017556895.1 Bacillota bacterium
AAGATATGCCTTAAGGTGCTTTAGTGTTGTACCTGTATCAACGATGTCCTCGATGATGATTACGTTCTTGCCGTAGATGTCGCCATCGATGTCCTTCTTAATCTTAACAACACCACTTGAAGTTGTTCCAGAGCCATAGCTTGATGCTGAAATGAAGTCAATTTCAGTATCGTTTGTGATGCTCTTCATGATGTCACCCATCCAAGTAACTGCACCTCTTAAAGTACAGATTAAGTAAACAGGTTCACCCGGAAAATCCTTTGCAATCTGTTCGCCAATTTCTTTTGCTCTTGCTCTAATCTGTTCTTCTGTTAATAGAACAGTACCAACTGTATATTCGCTCATTATTCTTCCTCCTGATCTACAGTGAATTCTACGTCTTCTATCATATCTTTTTTATTGAAATTTTTAGAAATGTCTTGTTCAGATTCCCCTGTCCAGTATTGATCAAGTGTGTCCTTTAGATGCCATAAAATCCAGGCCCATAACACTAAATCATCAAGGAAGCCAAATGGGAATAATATAGGTGGTATCAAGTCTACCGGTAAACATAAATATATTATACCAAGAATTACCAAAAATTTCTTACTTTTTTGAACATTCTTGTCTTTCATCATTTTGCCGATTGCTTTGATACGACCCGCAAGAAACCTAAGGCTAATATATCGCATTTAGTCCTCCAATAGCGCTTCCATTACATCTAGAAGCTTATCATGTCCTGATCTCTTTAAGGAAGAGATAGGAATAACTATATCTTCAGGGTTTAACTGAAGTGTTTTTCTAATTACGCTAATGCACTTTTGCATTTCATTACGGGAGACCTTGTCAGCCTTTGTAGCAACTACAATGCCGTCAAATCCGTAATGTCTTAAGTACTCGTACATCTGTACGTCCTGAGCGGATGGAGCGTGTCTAATATCAACAAGCTGGATAACCTTTTTTAGACCCTGTCTCTTCTGGAAATATTCTTCCATCATTGGACCCCAGTCCTTGCTCATTGACTTAGAAACTTTTGCATAACCATATCCAGGTAAGTCAACGATTCTAAACTGCTTGTTAACTCTATAGAAGTTAATAGTTCTAGTCTTACCAGGGCTACCTGATACTCTAGCTAGGCTCTTTCTGTTAGTAAGTAAGTTTAACAAGGAAGACTTACCTACGTTTGAACGACCTGCAAAGGCAATCTCTGGTGTATCATCTGTTGGATATTGAGAGGCCTTTACTGCTACAGCCTCTAATTCTGCCTCTTTTATTATCATACTACAAACCTTATCTTTCTTCTAGTGCATATTTTAATGCTTCCTGAGCTTTTTCCAAAAGAATGAATTTTAGCTGCTTCTTAACTGACTGCGGAATGTCATCAATGTCGGCTTTGTTGTCCGCAGGAAGAAGGATAGTTCTAATTCCTGCTCTATGAGCCGCTAGTACCTTTTCCTTAATTCCACCTACAGGAAGAACTCTGCCTCTAAGTGTAATTTCGCCGGTCATTGCTACATCCTTTCTAACAGGGATACCTGTTAGAGTTGACATAACAGAAGTAAACATAGTCACACCTGCAGACGGACCGTCCTTTGGCACTGCTCCTTCCGGAACATGTACATGCAGGTCGTATTTCTTATGGAAATCTTCTTCAATATTGTATTCTTTTGCAATAGAACGAATATATGTAATAGCCGTCTTTGCGGATTCCTGCATAACATCGCCAAGTTGACCTGTAAGTTCAATCTTGCCTGTGCCTGGAACCAATGCTGTTTCGATGAACAGAGTATCACCGCCAACCTGAGTCCAAGCCATACCTGTTGATACGCCAACTTCACACTCGTCCTTGATTAAATCGAATCTATATCTGCGCTTTCCTAAATATCCTTCTAAGGATGCAGGTGTAAGTCTGTAGCTCTGAGCCTTCTTTGCCACAATCTTTCTAGCAACCTTACGGCATAGGCTTCCGATTTCTCTTTCAAGGTTTCTAACTCCGGATTCTCTAGTGTAGTAGTTGATTAAGTCTCTAATAGCCTTTTCGCTGATTGCGAAATTCTTCTTCTTTAGGCCATGAGCCTTCATCTGCTTAGGAACTAGATATCTCTGAGCAATCTTAACCTTCTCTTCTTCAGTATAACCGGAAACTTCGATAACTTCCATTCTGTCAAGAAGTGGTCTTGGAATTGTTTCAGTGCTGTTGGCAGTAGTGATGAACATAACCTTTGATAAGTCAAACGGAATTTCAAGGAAGTGATCAGTGAATTCCTTGTTCTGTTCTGGGTCTAAAACTTCTAATAGTGCTGAAGCCGGGTCCCCCTTAAAATCGGAACCGATTTTGTCCACTTCGTCGAATAAGAACAGCGGATTATCGCTTCCGGCGTCTTTGATAGCGCTGATGATTCTGCCCGGAATAGCCCCGATGTAAGTTCTTCTGTGACCTCTAATTTCTGCCTCATCACGCACGCCACCAAGAGACATTCTAACGAAGTCTCTGCCTGTAGCTCTCGCAATGGATCTTGCAATAGAAGTCTTACCAACCCCTGGAGGGCCAACTAAACAAATGATAGGACCCTTCAATGACTTGGAAAGGTGAACAACCGCTAGGTATTCTAAGATTCTTTCCTTAACCTTGTCCATACCGTAATGGTCTTCTTCCAAAATCTTTTCTGCCTTTCTAATGTCGGAATTTGTCTTTGCTGACTTGTTCCAAGGCAGTGAAACGATAGTTTCAACATAATTTCTGATAACGCCGCTTTCAGCAGATGACGGCATCATCTTAGTGAATTTATTGATTTCCTTAAGGACTTTTTCCTCAACCTTTGGGTCAAGTTTAAGTGCCTTAAGCTTATCTTCCCATTCTTTTGCCTCAGTTATAGCGTCTTCGCCATAACCTAGTTCGTTCTGGATTACCTTCATCTGTTCACGAAGGTAATATTCTTTCTGGTTCTGCTTAACGTTTTCCTGAACCTGTTCTGATAGCTGCTTTTCTAGACGAAGAATCTGATTTTCCTCGAAAATGATTCTGTTTAGGATTGTTAATCTTTCCTTAACGTCTAAAGCTTCTAAAATTTCCTGCTTCTTTTCGATTTCTACATCTAACTGGATTGCGATAGTGTCTGCAATCATATCCGCATCGTCCATGATTACGGAAAGGTCATACATGTCTGTCTTGATGGCAGGATTTAGTTTAGCGTATTCGTCGAAAGTGTTTAGAACTACTCTTAACATAGCCTGTGTTTCTACTTCGTCCGCGTCTGCTGGAATAGTTTCTAACATTTCTAAGTCAACAGCGATAAATGGGTCTTCGGAAACAACTTCCTTAATAGCTGCTCTATGTAAGCCTTCTACTAAAACCCTAACGGTATCTCCCTGAATCTTAAGCATCTGCTTAATCTTCACAACGGTACCTACTCTATAGTAATCATCCTCTGTAGGAATGAGTATATTCTCGTCTTTCTGGGAGGCTACAAAGAGTAATTTATCACTCGCCATGGCTTTTTCTAAAGCCTTGATTGATTTCTCTCTGCCTACATCAAAGTGCAGAACTGTATTTGGAAAAACAAGCAGTCCTCTTAAAGGAATGCATGGCATTGCATTCATGGTGCGTCCCCCTTTCATTTTTCTTAAAAAACAAGGCGACCGACGTCGCCTTGTTATGAAGCGTTTGCTTCTTGATCTTTTAATTCTTCGCCGGAAGATAATACAAGAGTTGGTCTTGTATGGTTTTCGATTGTATCTTTAGTAACAATGCACTTAACTACGTCGTCTCTTGAAGGAATGTCATACATAATGTCTGTCATTACTCCTTCTAAAATACCTCTTAAACCTCTAGCTCCCGTCTTTCTTTCGATAGCCTGTTTTGCTACGGATTTAATAGCTTCGTCGTCCATTTCAAGCTCAACGCCGTCCATGGAAAGAAGCTTCTTATACTGTTTTAGAAGTGCGTTCTTAGGCTCCTTGATGATTCTCACTAGAGCTTCTTCTGAAAGTTCTTCTAGAGTCACAATTACAGGAAGTCTACCGATAAACTCAGGAATTAAGCCAAACTTTAGAAGGTCTTCAGACTGTACCTTTGTAAGTAACTGGCCTGCATCTTCCTTCTGAACTTTGATTTCTGAGTTGAAACCGATAACCTTGTCACCCATTCTACGCTGGATAATCTTGTTAAGACCATCGAATGCGCCGCCACAAATGAATAGTACATTTGTAGTGTCGAACTGGATGAATTCCTGATGTGGATGCTTACGTCCGCCTTGAGGTGGAACGTTAGCAACAGTACCTTCTAAAATCTTTAGAAGCGCCTGCTGAACACCTTCTCCACTTACGTCTCTTGTAATTGAAGGATTGTCAGACTTTCTGGAAATCTTATCAATTTCGTCAACGTATATGATACCCTTCTGGGCCTTTTCTACATCGTAGTCAGCTGCCTGTAGAAGCTTTAATAGAATGTTCTCTACGTCTTCTCCTACGTAACCTGCTTCAGTCAAAGCAGTGGCATCTGCAATAGCAAAAGGTACATCTAAAATCTTCGCTAAAGTCTGTGCAAGAAGAGTCTTACCAGAACCTGTAGGGCCGATCATGACAATGTTGCTCTTCTGAAGTTCAACATCGTCGTTTTCATCTACCTTCTGTCCATTGATTCTCTTGTAATGGTTATATACAGCTACCGCTAATGCTTTTTTTGCTCTGTCCTGCTCGATTACATAGTCTGACAGGATTTCAGAAATTTCTCTCGGCTTTGGAAGCTTATATCCTTCTTTGTTGCCAGCTATAGGCTGACCTTCGGCATCAGCACCTTCTTTAAGAATGTCCTGACATATTGCGATGCACTCATCACAGATATAAACATCTGGGCCTGCTACCAGGCGTGCTACCTGGCTCTGAGGTTTTCCGCAAAAAGAACATCTAAGCTGTCTGTTCTCATCATATTTGCTCATGTTTAAAAAGCGTCCCCCTATCTAGATGTGATAACTCTGTCGATTAGACCGTATTTGCATGCTTCCTCAGCACTCATAAAGTTATCTCTATCTGTATCTCTTGCAACTGTTTCATAATCCTGACCGGAGTTTTCGGCCATGATTCTGTTCAGTTTTTCTTTAGTCTTTAGTATCCAGTCAGCATGGATTTTGATATCGGATGCCTGACCTCTTACTCCGCCTAAAGGCTGATGAATCATAATTTCTGCGTTTGGTAGAGCCATTCTCTTGCCCTTCGCTCCTGAGGAAAGAAGGAACGCCCCCATACTTGCTGCCATACCTACGCAAATAGTTGATACATCTGGCTTAATATACTGCATAGTGTCGTAGATTGCCATACCTGCTGTAACAGAGCCACCAGGGCTGTTGATATAGATGCAGATGTCCTTATCTGGGTCTTCTGCTTCTAAGAACAGTAGCTGCGCAACTACTACGCTTGCAACATGGTCATTGATTTCTTCGCCAAGGAAAATGATTCTGTCCTTTAACAATCTGGAATAGATGTCATAAGATCTTTCTCCTCTTGAAGTCTGTTCAATTACATAAGGTACTAAAGCCATATTGTTTACCCCTTTCTTAATAGCTTATTTTACGTTTGCGTTGTCGAAGATGAACTGGATCGCCTTCTTAACCTGAATGTCCTTCTTGAACATAGCTAAGTTTTCAGCACCAAGCATTGTCTTGATTTCTTCAACGCTTGTGTTGTACTGCATGGACATCATCTTTAATTCTTCTTCTAATTCTTCTTCGGAAACTTCGATCTTTTCAGCTTCTACGATTCCCATTAAGATTAGTCTAGTCTTAACCTGTCTTTCAGCGTCAGGTCTTAATTCAGCCTTGAATTCAGTGATGTTCTTGCCGATGAATTCTAAGTACTTGTCTACGGACATGCCCTGGTAACGAAGCTGGTTGTTTAATTCGTGAATCATTCTTTCAACTTCGTCTTCAACCATAACTGCTGGAACTTCGATTTCGTTAGCTTCTACAACCTTTTCTAGAGCCTTATCCTGCATCTGAGTTTCAGCACCAGCTGCAGCATACTTTTCTAGTTTTTCTCTAGTTGCAGCTTTTAATTCATCTAAAGTATCAAATTCGCTTACATCCTTTGCGAATTCGTCATCTAATTCTGGAAGGATTTCTTCCTTGATTTCGTGTACTAGGCAGTGGAATACTGCTTCCTTACCAGCTAAGTCTTCTGCATGGTATTCTTCTGGGAAAGTAACAACTACGTCTCTCTTTTCGCCAGGAGTTGCGCCTACTAACTGTTCTTCGAATCCAGGGATGAACATACCGGAACCAAGTCTTAATTCCTGTCTTTCAGCTGTGCCGCCTTCGAACTGTTCTTCGCCAACGAAACCAGCGTAGTCGAATAATACTGTGTCGCCTTCCTTAGCTTCTCTTTCAACAAGAACTACTCTTGCGTTTCTCTTCTGAAGCTGCTCGATATCTCTATCAACGTCTGCTTCAGCTACTTCGTTAACGATCTTTTCGATTTCAACGCCCTTGTAATCCTTAACTTCTACTACTGGGTAGCAAGCAACTGTGATTGTAGCTGTGAAACCTTCGCCCTTCTTGATTTCTGTGAATTCAGCAGCTGGGCTGTCGATAACTTCTAATTCTAATTCCATTAGAGCCTTGATGTAGTTTTCTCTGAATAATTCGTCGATTGCTTCTTCGAAGAAGATACCTTCGCCAAACTTCTTTTCGATGATGCTTCTTGGAGCTTTGCCCTTTCTGAAACCATCAACTACGAACTTACCCTTGTTAGCGTTGTAAGCCTTTACCTGTGCTGCTTCAAACTCTTCAGCAGTAAATTCCATTGTAAACTTAACATCGTTCTTTTCTCTTGAAATAAATGTTGCCTTCATTTTTTAATCTATCCTCCTAAAATTCCTTTTATTAACAGACAATTGCAGTATATTATAACTCTTTTTACCCTTAAAGTAAAGGAAATTCGCCTTATTTTATATAAATTAGTACCACTTTTCATAAAAATTCAAACAAAAAGAATCACCTTCGCAGGTGATTCTTTGAAAATTCATTACATATTTTCTTTTTCGTACCCTAAAAGTTCAAGACCAACCTTGAATTTACTCTTTGCGCCTTCTCTTAGGTTATATTTTGTGGCAAGTTCACGGCCTAAAGCTATCATATCTTGCTCATCACCGGAATAAAGTTCCACTTCCAGCTCAGAAATCGGAGCAGTTCCCTTTTCTGTAACAATTTCGCCTACATCTAGGGAAACAACACTGATGCTCTTGCCAGTATCTACTCTCATCTGCTTTCTTAGGCAGTTTGCTTCCATAAGTGGCTTAAGCGGTTTGTCTCCTGCCGCCTTTTCAATGATGTCATATATTTCGCTGCCCTTGAAAATAGATAGTACCGGACATTTTGAATATTCTTCGTCTACAGTTACGTTTAGCTCGCCTCTCATATGAAGTCCATTTTCAACCTTGCCGCCCCACTTTAAAGTAGCAACAGGATTCCCGTTCTCTCTTCTGATTCTAAAGGCAATCTGGCTATTACAAAGATCTAAGGCATCAGTATCATAGTAAACAGCGCTCATTTCAATTTCTTCAAGGCTGCCTTCGTCCATGATTTCAGCTAAATGCTTATCTCCTAAAATCTTTTCTCTTGCAATTGGTTCTTCCACTAAAAATTTTAATTCTACTTCCATTTTTTATCTCCTGTGGTCTTGAATCAACATTATTCATATGTTTTAGCACA
>JAFYLX010000176.1 GCA_017556895.1 Bacillota bacterium
CCATAGGTACACCTCCAAAGTTAGATCAGAACGCCACAGATTCCCATAATCGTTGGAACAATCCAACTGGATGCATAATATGCCATAAACTGAACGCCGGTGTGGATGCCGAAATAGTTATTTAAGAAACCACCGAAAATACCGATGATTAGAGTAACTAAAATACCGAATAAACCCGCTTCGTGGAAAGCAAGCATGAAAATTAAGCCCATAAAAGCACCGATTAATGCTTCGTGGCTAACGTGTCTAAACATCGCTTCAGACCAAACTCTCGCCTTTTTAATAGCAATTGGATATGCAAATATTGCGCCTCCAACGATACCGATAAAACCATATAAGAAATAATCTCCCATAGATAAAAAGTCGTGTAGGTTAATATCGTTAAATAGTGGCGCTGCCGGGCCTAGTGCAACCGGAGATAACGGAAGTCCGAAGGCAATCATAGGAATAATGAATTCACCTAAGTAAGTAGCATTGGAAACGGCGTCCTGTACGCCAACGCCAGCCGTGATCTTATCGAAAAGTTCCTTTTTCTTGGAAGATACTAATTCCCCTAGCATTACAGTCATACCAACCGGTGAGAATGTAAATGTGCAGGCAGATACAGCAGCACATGGTACTATGTATTTTACAGTACTCTTATGTACAATCTTTAGTGGATTTGGGAACAATGGAAGTTTATCCTTCGCATCCGGAGCTAGCCAGATTTCTCTAAATCCGTCTTTTCTGTTCTTCTCTCTGTTTGCCGGAACAAGTGCATTGAATAGTTCGCAGATCATAGGTCCAATTGTGATGCCCATGAAAATTGATGTAAATAGAGTTCCGCCTACCGCCTCTACGGAAAGTCTCTGCAGCCCCTGAATTAGGAAAGCAAAAGGAATTAGAGTTACAACTGCACCCCACTTTGACTTAGACATATATGCGATAATGCATGCTGCAATAGTAAATATTAGTCCGCTGTAAGCACTTATGATATCACTAAACGGCGCTAAAAGCTGTGCGAAACAAATCGCAATTGGAAGGCCGATAACGGATCCAATAATGGAACCAGCAGCCATCTTTCTCATCATGATATGCGGAATACCAAGCATCTTACCAATGTTACTGTTTTCTACCATAGGTACAGCCATAGTTGAACCCGGAAGTGCAGCCATAGCCGTTGGAACAGTATGAGTAATCTGCATAGCAACGATAATAGCTATGAACCAAGCAAACAATACTACCGGCTCGAAGCCCATTAACACCAAAATCAATGTTATAGGTGCCATTGTAGCCGTTTCGTCAGTACCTGGAATAACACCAATTATAGAGAATAGAATCCCGCCAATAATAGCAACTAAGAAAGCTTCACAAACTAGCGACATGATTCCACCTCCTCTTCAGTCTTTTTCCCTTCAGCCAAAATCTTGTATTCTGGCTTGTAGTTTGGCTTTCCCTCTGGGATCAGAGCAAGCAAGGAATATAAAGAGAAATTTTCCATTTGTTCGATGATGTCTGGATGAAGTTTAGTCAATGCATCGATTTCCTCTTCTACAGTCATACCAGCATGTGCTAGTACATCCTCGATATCGCTGTCCTGCTGCATTTCGCTGATTATACGCTTCGGTTTGAACACCTTAGCAGAAATTACAGATGAAATAAGGCATCCTGCGATACCTACGAATAAAGCATAACCTTTGGCTAAGCTCGGTTCCAAAGAATCCATCTGTAAGAAAACATGTCTTCCCACTAGATAAAATCCCATAGTGAACACTATTCCTAGAAGCACAGCAAATAGCAGTTCTCGCAAGTTAACCGTGTCGCCCCAAACCTCTGTTAGAGGCTTTTGTTTAATGTTTTCGTCTGACATGTTGGTAAGCCCCCTTTATGTTATTCTGACTGGAATTTTTCGAATAATTCCTGAGCGTATTCTAATCTTACTTTCTTGTCAGCAACCATCTTGCTAACAATCTTCTCTAGTACTTCACCCTTTGCGCCTACAGTGTTTGCAAGGTTTCTAGCGTGTAAGGACATGTGTCCTCTCTGGATACCTTCTGTAGCAAGTGCTCTCATAGCAGCAAGATTATTTGCAAGACCGGCACACGCTATAATCTGACCAAGTTCAGCCGCTGTCTTTACGCCTAAAATCTTAACAGCAACCTGAGCCTGAGGATGAATCTTAGTAGCACCGCCTACAAGGCCAACAGCCATTGGAAGCTCAATAACACCAACTAAATCACCGTTTTCGTCCTTTTCCCATGTAGTTAAGGAAGTATATTTTCCGTTTCTAGCAGCGTAAGAATGAGCACCTGACTCGATAGCTCTAGTGTCGTTTCCTGTTGCCAAAACAACCGGTGTGATGCCGTTCATAATGCCTTTGTTACTTGTCGCAGCACGATATGGATCAGCCGCAGCGAATGCATAAGCACTGATAATCTTATCTACAACTTCTTCTCCACCTAAGGCTTCCTTAGTCCAAGTCGCTCTAGCGCGAACCACTCTATGTACAGCAAGGTTGGAAAGGATTCTAAGCTCTGCCTTTCCGCCTGTAATATCTTCAATGTATGGTGAAACCGCCTCAGCCATCGTATTTACAGCGTTCGCGCCCATAGCATCTAGCGTATCAACTAGTAAATGAACGATAACCATAGGCCCAACGATTGAGTCAATAACCCTAACTTCGATGTCCTTAACACCGCCACCAAAGCCTACAAGAACAGGGTCCTTTTCGTTACAGATGCGGATAATTTCAGCCTTGTTTTCTAAGATTTTACTCTTTGCAGCAAACGGTGTAGGTACGTCAACCATCTGGATTTGACCAATCATAATGTTGCCAGATGAACTAGCAGTGAACCCGCCGGCATCCCTTGCCATCTTGGCAGCGTTAGTGCAAGCCGCAATAACAGAAGGCTCCTCGCTCACCATCGGAATTACAACTTCTCTTCCATTGATGATGAAGTTTAGACCAACACCCATAGGAAGTGAAAAACGACCAATTACGTTTTCAACCATGTGGTCTGCCTTTTCAATATCTAAAGAATCCGCAGAAAAAATTGTGGCCTTTTCAGCCTCCGTAAGCCCTGCAAATTCAGCAATTTCATTAAGTCTTTCATCTACGGATAATTTAAAGAATCCGGAATAACTGCTGGATTTCATCTTGTCATCCTCCTTGTAAGTGAAATTTCGTTGTTTGTATTTTACCACTGTGAAAGTCAAAAGAAAAGAAAAAAGGTATGGATATATATGAAAAGGCTAACCCCATTAATGTCGCATTGAAAATTACCGCAATGCTCGTAAATTGTAGATATGTTAATAAAGGTGGTGTACGATGTGTGGGACAATGCTTCCACAGAAAAAGAGGGTAACTTACGCTACCCCCTCATTGCCACTAAAGTTATTAAAAAGTATTAGTTAAGCTTCTTCGCCTTCTTCTTTGACTTCCTCGAACTTTTCAGCAGGAACTCTACAAATTGGGCAAGCTTCTGGAGCTTCTTCGCCTACGTGAACGTATCCACAAACTTTACATACATATTTCTTCATAATCTTAATCTCTCTTTCTATCAAAATTTATTCTAAAGTTTTCAAATTGCATTTAACATTACTGAATTCACTTTTGTGAACTTCTTAATCTATATATACCAACGATTTTGAATATTAAACACAATTTTATAAAAAAACAGCTACCGGTTCTAACTAGTAGCCGTTTAAGCTCACGCTATATTATTCAGTCAACATTCTTATTTTTATTTTTTACAAATAAACGAATAATCCCTCTAATCAGGCCGACCAAAGCACCTTTTATACCACTACTCATATATACCACCTTTATTACATAAATTGAATATTAACTCCTGCTGGATCCTTAACAAAGAAGAACATAACGTTTGGTGCCGGATTAATCATTGGCGTTGGCTCGTAACCATCTGCAATCAGTTCTTCTCTCTTCTTTTCAAGATTTTCTGTAAGAAATCCTACAGAAAGGTTTGGATTGCCAGCATCCTCTTTATCATTTTCGATAATCTCAATGCAAGTCTCGCCTACTGCATTTGATAGGAAAACCATATTTCTACCAAACGGACGCACATCACGTTCAATAGTAAGACCTACGTGCTTTAAGAAAAACTCCATCTCCTCCTGGAAAAATTGTGTCTGTATTGTAACATGAAGCATTTTCATATGTGTGCCCTCCTTAATGTATTTAAATTTTATCACTATTTAAACAATTGAACAATCCTACTAATCACAAACTTTGTGCAACGCATAAAAAAACACCCTCCTTTCGGAGGGTGCTCAAAACAGGACTTCATGAAAACTAAAACAACAACAACAAACTAACCAATAAAACAACACATACAGAAAGAAGTAGAGGTAAAGTCCCGTTTTGAAGTGAGAGTATATTGTTTAAATTTGAATAAGATATCTAATAAATCTATCCCCTTTTGTGATTATATATTACAAATGTATGTGTCCCAAAAACCGGACTTATCATTGATAAATTCACCAAAATCAAATAACTTATGTTCTGCAAATTTGATTTCATCCCTAACACCAAAAGTGCATAGAGGTTCAAACTTTCCTGACTTACTTACCTTTATTATAACAGAATGTAGAATTAATGGGGAAAAAATTTGCTGTTCTATAGGCTGATTATAGAATAATTCTACACATTCTCGAGCTTCTGCTACCTGTTCTTTATTTAGATACGGATAAACTGCTACATCTGCAGTCTGCGGCGTAGTAAATGTAAAGACATATTCCTCACCGTTTTCATCTTTAAAAGGTCCGTAGGCTAGCGTCGCATCCATCCAGGCGCCAAACATCGTCGCATCCCATACCTTGAAAACTTGCATATATAGCTTTGCTCTTCTCCAACCATCTAATGCTTGCTGAGATGTGTTAAATCGCTCGAATGTCTCATTCATCACAAGACGTTCCTTGCAAGGTCTATCTAGCACAACATAACCCTCTTCATTTTTATTAAACCAATATAAAGGCTTATACTTATACGCCACTCCCTCATCAAAGTGGCAGCGAAGCTCAAACTCGCCAAGGACTTTGCAAAGATCATCATCAAGTCTCTGATAACACTCATGTTTAGTCAAGAAAGGTATTCCGTAGTAAGCTTCAGCGATACTTCCTGCAATTGCAGTAAGCGTGTCACAGTCACCACCAAGAGACACCGCTGTTCTAATGACATCTTCGAAATCTTCCCCTTCTAAAAAGGCGATTATTGCTTCCGGAACAGTCTCCTGACATGATTCTACGTGATAATATTCAGGTCTAATATCATCGCAAGTCCTATTTAGATCATATCCGAACTCATTTACAATATATAGTTTTATGTCATC
>JAFYLX010000177.1 GCA_017556895.1 Bacillota bacterium
ATAGAATTTATGAAGAATTCGACCAACACAGAATCAAAGCATGTACGATAACTGCAAAGAGTAGCAATGGTATTATTATCAATACTGACAGTATCGTAGAGAAAAAAGGACAGCAGGGTGTATATGTTATAGATAAATATGGCAAAGAAAACTTTACGCCTATTTTAATCTATTCGCAGCAAGGAAGTAAGACTGTAGTTGCTAAAAACTACTTCTATGACGCAGAAGGCTATCCTGTCGAGACTGTAAAGAATTACGACGAAATATTAAAGAATAGCAAGAATAAATAAACTCGTGTAAAGAGGTGATATGATGTCAATTGGAGGAAATATAGAATATATCAATGGACTTAAGGCTGAGGCAGCAAAGAGATCCGGAAGAAGCGGAGAAGATGTACTTTTAGTTGCTGTTACTAAGCTACATTCCACTGATGAGATAAATGAGGCGATTGCCCAAGGAATAACTGACATTGGTGAAAACAAGGTACAGGAAATCATGGACAAGTATGATCGTGTTGACCCTGTTCGTTGGCATCTTATTGGGCATTTGCAGACAAACAAAGTAAAATACATCATTGATAAAGTTTCAATGATTCATTCTGTGGATTCAATTAAACTTGCAACCGAAATTAACAAGAGAGCACAGCAGCATGATCTTACTATGGATATTTTAATCCAGGTAAATTCTGCTATGGAAGAGAGCAAGTTTGGTATAACTACAGAAGAAACAGGCAAGATGATCGAAGAAATACTTGAAACTTGTCCTAATATTAGAATTAGAGGTTTAATGTGCATCGCGCCATTTGAAGAAGACCCTGAAGACGCAAGAGAATACTTCGCTGAAGTAAAGAAACTTTACGACGAGTATAGTAAGATACAGCATCCAGGTCTTGATTTTAAGTATCTTTCAATGGGCATGTCAAACGACTTTGAAGTTGCTATTGAAGAAGGCTCCAACCTGATTAGAGTAGGTACTATGATTTTTGGGGCTAGAGATTACTCTAAGAAGATGGGTTAATAATTAGGAGGACGAAATGGGATTTGGTGATACTTTTAAGAAGTTAATTGGAATTGAAGATATTGAAGATGAACCGTTAACTGATGAAGAAATAAAAGAAGCAAAAGAAAGCATTACAAGAGAGGCAGTTACTACAAGAGAAAGCATTCGTAGACCTCAGCCTGAATTCAAGAGCGCTCCAGTAGCAAACGAATCACAGAAGGTTGTACCTGTTGAAAGAAGAATTTCTGTTGCAGGAACAAGCACATTCAAGCTTGTTGTAATTGAACCTAAGAGCTTCGATGAATGTCCAAAGTTAGTTGACAGTTTAAAAGGTAGAAGACCGGTTATTATTAACCTAGAAAAGATTGAAACAGAAACTGCAAAGAAGATCTTTGACTTCTTAAGCGGTGCTACATATGCATTAAACGGCAATGTACAGAAAGTTGCAAACAACATTTTCATTTTTGCACCTGAAAGCGTTGATATTGCAGCAAGTCAAGATGAAAGGGGATTTGACTTCGGGGGTAACAAGAACCCTTGGAGATAAAAGGTAAAGGGGAAATGGCAGTAATTTTAGCATACGCTGTTAGCATGTTCGCTAACATACTATTGACAGCCTTATTGGTTAGAGCTCTAATGAGCTGGTTCGTAAGAGATATGTATAGCCCTGTTGGCAAAATCTATGGGGCGTTAATTAACTTTACAGAACCGATTGTTGAGCCATTTAGAAGATTATTGAGCAGATTTAACACAGGCATGATTGATTTTTCAGTACTTCTTGCCATGGTTACGATTGAATTTGCATCAAACTTAATTATTAGATTGATTATAATGTTTCTGTAGTTTTGGGAGGACGAGATGATTACACCTGCTGATATTGAATACAAGGAATTTACCAAAGCAGTAAGAGGCTATAAGGAAGAGGAAGTTGACGAATTTTTAGACTTAATTATCGTTGACATGGAAAACCTTATTAGAGAAAATAAAAAACTAAAAGCTGAATTAGAAAAGAGCCGTCATCAGGTAGAACAGCATATGAACTCTGAAACATCCGTGTATCAGACTTTAGAAGCAGCAAAGGCATTAATGAATGATATTGCTGCCAGCGCTGAAAGAAGAGCAGAGATTCTTTTGAAGAATGCTGAAATGGAAGCTGACCTAATTACAAAGGATGCAAAAGAGTCCATTACACTTCTTACTGAAGAAGGCAATCGTTTAAGAAGCAAAATTGAAAATTTAAGAAATCGTTATAAGAGAATGTTAGAAGAAGAACTTGAAAGAGTATCTTATTCCAGCAACGATCTTTTAGAAGAATTCGAAAAAGAATTCTTACCAGCTTCAATGACTACTCACTTTACACCTGCATTCGAAGAAGATATCAAGATTGCAAAGAAACAGGAAGTTAAAACTGAAGCAAAGCAGGATTTAACAAAGACTATCGTTAATTTAAAGTTTTAATATAGACTAGCAATAAACAAGGGGGATTTGGAGTAAACTCCAATATTACAATGAAGAAAAACAGGTATTTATGGGTAGTAGGGATTATACTTTTAGATCAGATTGTTAAACTTGTTGTGAGAAGTACAATGTATGTTGGACAGAGCATACCTGTTATTAACGATATCTTCCACTTTACTTATGTACAAAATCGCGGAGCTGCTTTTAATATGCTTGATGGGAAAAGTGTGATTTTGATTGCGATTCCTACAATAGCTATAGCAGTAGCCATTTGGTATATGGAGAAACATTTAGAGGAACACTGGACTCTATTTGTTTCTTTAGTATTGGTTATCGCTGGAGGAATAGGCAATCTTATAGACAGATGTTTTATGGGATTTGTTACGGATATGTTCGACTTTAGATTTTGGCCTGTGTTTAATGTAGCGGATATCGCTGTATGCGTTGGAGCCGGAATCTTAGTTCTGTATACGTTTGCTTTCTACGAAGAAAAAGAGAAAAAAGATAATGAAGTATAATTTTTTTATAAACGAAGAACACAAGAGCACTAGAATTGATTTAGTGCTCTCTTTACAATTACAAGAAGTTTCAAGAAGTTTCGTCCAAAAACTTCTCGAAAAGGGCGCAGTTACCGTGAATGGCAAGGTATGCGATTCTAAAAAATACAAAGTTAGCGAAGGCGACGAGATTGAAATTGTGGTCCCAGAGCCAGAAGAACTGAAGGTTGAAGCAGAGAACATACCTCTTGATATCG
>JAFYLX010000178.1 GCA_017556895.1 Bacillota bacterium
GACTTAATGAGAGCATGATGATTCAAGTTGGCAAAATCTAGCATTTTGCTTGAATTATTACATATAATTACATAAGGTATAATTTAAAACGGTCTTGAGGTTAAGAAAAGGCCGTTTTTTTGTTAAATTTCCAACAATTTCAACGATTTGAAGAAATTTTTTATTGGTTTTTGTAAACTTATGTTGTATAATGTAATGCGTATGATTATGTATAAAATTTAGAAAGGAAGGTCTCACCAAATGAGTCAAAAACATTTACAGAGCATCCACGTGAGCCATTACAAGCACACTGCCGGTTGTGCAACAGAAGTAATGCCTATTCCGGATGTTGTAAAAATTTCCATGTCTCAGCATATTGGAGCACCTTGTAAGCCTTTAGTAGCTAAGGGCGACTACGTAAAAGTAGGACAGCTTATCGGTGACACAGATGCATTCGTTAGTGCACCTATCCACTCCAGTGTATCTGGTACAGTAACTGGTCTTGAAGAGCAGAGAAACGCAATGGGCGGTATCGACACTCTAGTAGTTATTGAAACAGACAAGAAACAGGAAATTTGCGAAGGAATTGAAGCACCTAAAGTTGAAGATCTTGCAGGATTCGTTAAGGCGATCAGAGCAAGTGGATTAGTAGGTTTAGGCGGAGCTTCCTTCCCTACACACATTAAGTTTAATCCAAGAAACATCGATGACGTACATACTCTAATCGTTAACGCGGCTGAGTGTGAACCATTCATCACTTCTGACCACAGACTTATGTTAGAAGATGCTGAAGACTTAATTGCTGGCTGTCAGTTAGTAATGAAGTATATCGGCCTTGATGAAGGTTATATCGGTATCGAAGAAAACAAGATGGATGCTATTGAACACTTAGACAAGTTATTAGCTGCTAAGGGTATCACTAACATCAAGACTTTCAAGCTTCAGGCTAGATATCCAAAGGGCGCAGAAAGAGTTCTTGTTTACGAAATCACTGGAAAGACAATGAACGCTGGTGTATTACCTGCTGATCTTGGTATCATTCTTTCCAACGTAACAACAATTGCATTCGTAGGTCAGTACTTCAGAAACGGTATGCCTCTAGTATCCAAGAGAATGACTATCGATGGTGATGCAGTAGCAACTCCAAAGAACGTTATTGCTCCACTAGGAACAATGATTAACGATGTTATCTCATTCTGTGATGGTTACAAGCAGGAACCTAGAAAGATCCTTATGGGTGGACCTATGATGGGTAGAGCAATCTTCTCAGATGAAATGCCAATCGTTAAGAACAACAATGCTATCTTAGCATTCTCCAAGGAACAGGCTTTAGTTAAGGAAGAAACTGCATGTATCAACTGCGGTAGATGCCACAGCGCTTGTCCGTTCAAGTTAATCCCAACTGCTCTTGCAGATGCTTACGACAGAAGAGACGCTGAAGCGTTAAGCAGACTAAAAGTTATGCAGTGTATGGAATGCGGAAGCTGTTCATTCATTTGTCCAGCAAGAAGACCTCTAGGCTTCATTAATAAGCTTGGTAAGGCTGTAGTAAAGGAGGCTGGATTATAATATGGAAAAGAAGACATATAGCAATTTAGTAGTATCCTCAGCACCACATATCGTGTCTCCTGTTGATACTTCCAAGATCATGGCTATGGTAATCATGGCTTTATTACCATCCCTATTAGTTTCTGTATACGTATTCGGTTTCAGAGTAATCACTCTAACTGCTGTTTGCGTACTTTCTGCAGTAGGCTTCGAATGGGCATGGAACAAGTTAAACCACAAGACTCAGACTATCTGTGATGGTTCTGCTGCTCTTACTGGTCTATTAATCGCAATGAACTGTCCTTCCGGACTTCCTTACTGGATTGCAATTCTTGGTTCCTTCGTGGCAATCATCATTGTAAAACAGTTATATGGTGGTCTTGGTAAGAACATTGTAAACCCTGCTATTACAGCAAGAATCGTTATGTTCATTTCTTTCGCAACAGAAATGACTACATGGCCTCTTCCTAGAATGGCAGCAGATACAGCTTCCACAGCTACTCCACTTGGAATCTTAGCTGAAGGTGGCGCTGAACTTCCATCCAACATGAACTTATTCTTAGGTTTCGTTGGTGGTTCCATGGGTGAAGTTTCTGCTATCGCATTACTTCTTGGTGGCTTATTCCTAATCTGGAAGAAAGTTATCAGCCCAATCATTCCGTTCACATTCATCGGTACTGTATTCGTATTCGCATTCGTTTACTATGCTGTAACTGGTACAGGCGATGCATTTGAAATGGCTGTATTCCACGTTCTTGCTGGTGGTGTAATGCTTGGTGCGTTCTTCATGGCTACTGACTATGTAACAAGCCCATTACTTCCAACTGGTAAGATTATCTTCGGTGTTGGCTGCGGTGTAATCACAATGCTTATTAGAATTTTCGGTTCTTACCCAGAAGGCGTATCCTTCTCAATTCTAATCATGAACTGCTTAACACCACTTATCAATGACTTCTGTCAGAAGAGAATGTATGGAGGTGCAAAATAAAATGAATAACAACACATTTAAAGAATATATTGCACCAGTAGTTGTATTAGTTACAATCTGCTTAGTTGTAACAGGCATCTTAGCATTTGTAAACTCAATTACTTCTCCTATCATTGAAGAAAACGCTATTAAGACAGCTAACGAAGCAAGAGCTGAACTTCTTCCTGCTGCAGACTCCTTCACTGCTTATGATGGTGATTTAGCTGTAGTTACAGATGGTCAGGTATTCGTTACTGAATGTTATATCGCTGACAACGGTTCCGGTATGGTTGTTACTGTTAAGACTAAGTCCTTCGGCGGTCTATTAACAGAAATGATCGGTCTTGACAATACTGGTGCTATCACAGGCGTTAAGGTTACTGCTCACGGCGATACACCGGGTCTAGGTACTAAGGCACACGATGCTGCTTACCTAACTCAGTATGTTGGCTTAACAGAAGCTACAGACGTAACTGCTAAGGGAGATGCAAACGTAACACACGTATCCGGTGCTACAATTTCCTCCAACGCAGTACACGCTGGTGTTTATGCAGCTCTACAGCAGCAGGCAATTGTAGGAGGTGCTAAATAATGGAAAAGAAAGTTAGTAAATTAGCTATCCTTACAAAGGGTATTATCAAAGAAAACCCTGTACTAGTATTATTATTAGGTACTTGTCCTACACTAGCTACAACAAGCTCCGCTTTAAACGGTCTTGGTATGGGTGTTTCTGCTACAGCAGTATTAATCTGCTCAAACATCGTAATTTCATTACTTGCGAAGTTCATCCCAGATAAAGTAAGAATCCCTTGCTATATCGTAGTAATCGCAGGTTTCGTAACTGTAGTACAGTTCGTACTTCAGGCATTCGTTCCAGCTTTATACGCATCACTTGGTCTATTTATTCCACTGATCGTAGTAAACTGTATCATCCTAGGTAGAGCCGAAATGTTCGCTTCCAAGAACAACGCTTTTGACTCTGCTCTTGACGGTATTGGTATGGGTCTTGGTTTCACATTAGCATTAGGTTTAATGGGTGCTATTAGAGAAATCATTGGTGCTGGTACAATCTTCGGCGTTGCACTTCCTTGGTTAAGTGCTCACCCAATTTTAGTTATCGCATTAGCTCCTGGTGGCTTCTTCGTATATGCTTGCCTAATCGCTGCTGTTAACTACTTTACTGATGGTAAGGGCGTTAAGGGTTCCTTCGGTTGTAAGGGTTGTGCTATGGCATCTATCTGTCAGCAGGAAAAATGCATTGCAGAATTAGAGAAAGGAGTTGAAGCATAATGGAATTCGGTACTATCTTAGTAGGTATTATTTTAGTAAACAACTATGTTTTAGCTCAGTTCTTGGGTATTTGTCCATTCCTAGGTGTATCTAAGAAATTAGACTCCGCTGTAGGTATGGGTGTTGCGGTTATCTTCGTAATGGTCCTTGCTACTGCTGCTACATGGCCAGTAATGCAGGTATTAAATAGCTTAAATATCGGCTACTTACAGACAATCGCGTTTATCCTAATCATCGCTGCTTTAGTACAGTTCGTAGAAATGGCATTGAAGAAATTTATCCCATCTCTACACAAGTCCTTAGGGGTATACTTACCACTAATCACAACTAACTGTGCTGTTCTTGGTGTATGTATCTCCAACATCGATGAAGGATACTCTTACATTGAAGCATTAGTTAACTCCGCTGGTGCTGGTATCGGTTTCTTACTTGCAATGATTATCTTCTCTGGTATGAGAGGTAAGCTTGAAGGTAACGTTTCCGTTCCTAAGTGCTTCCAGGGAGTTCCTATCACATTAGTTACAGCTGCGTTCTTATCCCTTGCTTTCATGGGATTCGGCGGTTTAGTATAAGGATAAGGAGGTAATGAAATGAGTGCAATTTTAACTCCAGTACTTTTAGTTGCTGCTATCGGTTTCGTTCTAGCTGTTATCCTTACAATCGCATCTAAGGTATTCTTCGTACCAGTTGACGAAACAGTTGCTAACTTAAGAGCAGAACTTCCAGGCGCTAACTGTGGTGCTTGTGGCTTCGCTGGTTGTGATGACTACGCATCTGCTTTAGCTGCTGACCCATCCATCGGCGCTTCCAAGTGTCCTGTTGGTGGTGCAGACTGTGCTGCTAAGTTAGCTGCAATCTTAGGCGTTGACGCTGGCTCTGCAGAACCAAATGTTGCAGTAGTTATGTGTAACGGCAATAAGGAAGCTGCTAAGACAATTATGGAATATCAGGGATTAAGCACTTGTAAGGCTGCTAAGCAGTTATTCGGTGGTCTTAATGCTTGTACACACGGCTGTCTAGGACTTGGTGACTGTGAAGCTGCTTGTCCTTACGGCGCTATCAAGGTTTGCAACGGCGTTGCTGTTGTAGACAGAGAAGCTTGCGTTGGTTGCGGAATCTGTGCTAAGCAGTGTCCAAACAGCGTAATCAGAATCGCTCCTGCAAAGAACAAGGTTATCGTTCAGTGTAACTCCAAGGATGCAGGCGCTAAGACAAGAAAAGCTTGCTCAAACGGATGTATCGCATGTAAGAAGTGCGAAAAGGTTTGTAAGTTTGAAGCTATCAAGGTTGAAGATAATCATGCAATGATCGACCCTGAAAAGTGTAAGAACTGCGGACTTTGCGCTAAGGAATGTCCAACAGGCGCTATCATCAATATGAGAGCAAAGAGAAAACCGGCTGCTCCTGCTAACGCAGAAGCATAAAGACTAGCTCTTTCTAAAAAACATATGAGGCTCCCTTTACGGGAGCCTTTTTTATTACCTGTTTTATTTGACTATCATATATAAGTATGACATAATAATGGTGATTGCTATTAGAAGGATAAATTTTGGAGGATATTATGACAGATACAAAGAGAGAAGTATTACATATGCAGGATTCTAATCTTGCAAAATTAAATGTTTCTAGGGGTGAAAACCTTGCTGAAATTTACGTTCAGAACAACAATATTACAGAACTTGACCTTACAGCCAATTTAAAACTAGAAGTTCTAGACTGTACAGGAAATCCTATTAAGAAGTTTAAGGCCTGTGTTCCGGGTAGCAATGGAATGTTCTTGATTGAACTTGGTGCTGTTAAAGGCGGTACAATAGGCGTTAAATATGGCCCAGGATACCAGACATACATCGCAACACCAGACGAAGGATATGAATTCGCATACTGGGTTAATGAACTTGGAGATATGGCATCAAACAAACCTGTATTCGAAGATGCATATGGCACTGCAAGACTATTAATCGCATGGTTTAGAAAAGCGAGATAGTAACTGCGTTGATATTATGCAAAAAAATTTACTGTTTTGCATGTTGAATTTAAAAAAAACAAGAGTATAATAGGAAATGAAAAAGGAAAATTAATAATGACTATAAAAAAACTGCCGCGCGAATATCACTCGACGGTAGTTTTTTAAATTATACAAAAGAAGGAGGTGGCGATTTTCATGAGTAAAAAACAAAAAATAAGAAGTGCTCTGATTTTCGTCGGCTTGATAATCGTATTCCTAGTAGGAAGCATATTGACAGCTAATCCTCATGGTAGCCATGGTGATATTCAAGAAACCATGCGAGATGCAGTGCTTCACGAAACGGGTCAAATTAGGATTTTCGGAGATTTTACGGTCAATCCAGGACTAGTTTCAGCTTTCGTTGTAACGGGGATGCTATTTGTATTAGCCCTTATCATTAGAATCTTTGTGATTCCAAAATTTACAATCGTACCGGGAAGGTTTCAACTTCTACTTGAGCAGGCAGTAAATCTGTTTGACAATATGGTCAAAGGAAACAGCCCACATAGAAACAAATTCTTAAGTGCATATGTTTTTGCCATAGGAATTTACATCTTCTTTGGAACTATGTTCGAATTGTTTGGGTTCCAGGTAATTACAGTGCAGGGTACATCATTATCGCTGCCGGCGCCTATGTCAGATGTAAATTGTGCAATTTGCCTAGGATGCTTATCATATCTAGTAATTATGTCCGGTGGTATAGCAGGAAACGGAGTAAAAGGTATTATAAAAACTCTAAAGGATTTCTCGCTACCAATTTCAATGAGTTTCCGACTTTTTGGCGCTTTGCTTAGTGGAGCGTTGGTAACGGAACTAGTTTATCACTACAGCTCACTTAGCTATGGTGTACCGGTACTTGTAGGCCTAATGTTCACTGTGTTACATGCGATTATTCAGGCGTACGTACTTACCATGCTGACATCCTTGTTCTATGGTGAGGTTTCAGAACCGGCTCATTTGGCACACGAGTAAGACGTGAGAACGAGATATAAATATTAAATATATAAAGGAGATTACAGTAATGAAAAACTTAGGAAGAAAACTATTTGTTGTAACTATATTGATGATTTTAACACTAGCATTAGCTTTACCGGTTTTCGCGGCTGCATCTGACTCTGGGGAAGCTGAACCGGTAGCAGTAACAGCAACTGGAGACACAGTTGCTTCAGAAGAGGCAATTGAAAGCCAGCTGGCTGGAGACAAAGCTATCGCAGCGGGTATTGCCATTACAGTATCAGCAGGTGGAGGTGCCCTTGGTATGGGTGTTGCTACAGGTAAAGCTTTAGAAGGTATTTCAAGACAGCCAGAAGTAGAAGGCAAGATTAGAACGATGTTCATGCTGGGTCTAGTATTCATTGAAACGGCAATAATCTATGCACTATTAGTAGTAATTTTAATCATCTTCGTTATCTAACTGCTAGGAGAAGCAACAGATTATAAAGCAAAAGAGGTGAAACTATGCCATTAAATATTGATTTACAGCAAATCTTTCTCCATTTATTTAACTTTACTTTGCTTTTCGGAATTCTTTACTTCTTGCTATATAGCCCTGTAAAGAACTTCATGGCAAAGAGAGAAGGCTACTATGCAGATATGGAAAAAGAAGCTAACGCTAATTTAGAAAGCGCAATAAAAGAAAAAGAAACATATTCCGCTTTGCGTCAAGGTGCTGACGAAGAAATTCATCAGGAAAAAGAAAGAGTACGCAAAGAAATGGATGAACTATATGCTAAGAAGGTTCGCCAGGCAGAGCAGGAAGCGTCAAGAATTCTTTCCAACGCACGTCAGGATGCAATTCGTGAGAAGGAAAACATCATTGCAAGTGCTCAGGCAGAAATCTCAGATATGGTCACTACGGCTACAGAAAAAATCGTTCTAAAAGCCAGTGCGTCCGAAGCCTTCGACCAGTTCTTAGCAGCTGCTGAAGGAGGTACTAACGATGACTCAATCTATCAATAATACTCCAAAGCAGGCAATACTTTACTCAATCACCGCTCCGGATGAAAGTCAGAAGCAGCGTTTCGTTGCATTTCTATCCAAGAAATACGGCGAAGAAGTAGAACTAAATTGGGAAAAGAGTGACGCCTTTCCGGGTGGATTCCGTCTGGAAGTAGAAGGTGAAATATATGACTGGTCTGTTAACGGCAGATTCCAGCAGTTAAGAGAGACTCTTACTAAAGTACCAGTAAATAATGGAAATATCATTCCTCTAATCAAGGAAACTGTAGAATCCTGGACTCCTCAGATTATGGCCCAGGAAGTTGGTACAGTAATGACTGTAGGTGATGGTATCGCTACTATCAAAGGGTTAGAGGGAGCGACATATGGCGAAATCCTGATCTTTTCCTCTGGTGTTAGAGGCATGGTTCAGGACCTTCGTGAAGACGAAATCGGTTGTATCCTTTTCGATGAGAGTGAAGAAGTATATGCAGGAAGCACGGTTAAAAGAACTGGCAAGACTGCAGGTGTACCAGTTGGCGAAGCCTTCCTTGGACGTGTTGTAAACGCCCTTGGAATGCCTATCGATGGAAAGGGTGAAATCTTATCCAGCGGATATCGTGAAATAGAACACGCGGCACCGGGAATCATCGAACGTCAGCCTGTAAACGTATCAATGGAAACAGGTATCTTAACTATCGATGCTATGTTCCCTATTGGGCGTGGACAAAGAGAACTTATCATCGGGGATAGACAGACAGGCAAAACGACTATTGCACTTGATACGATTTTAAATCAGAAGGGCAAGGACGTTATCTGTATTTACGTTGCCATCGGACAGAAGGCCAGCTCCGTTGCGCAGTTAGTAGAAACACTAAGAAAGCACGATGCTCTAGACTATTCCATCGTGGTTAATGCATCAGCGAGTGATGCGGCTCCACTTCAGTATATCGCACCATATGCAGGTTGTGCACTGGGCGAATACTTCATGGAAAAGGGCAAGGACGTATTGATCGTTTACGACGATTTATCAAAGCACGCCGTTGCTTATCGTACACTGTCATTGCTACTAGAAAGACCACCTGGACGTGAAGCATATCCTGGTGACGTATTCTATCTGCACTCAAGATTGTTAGAAAGATCCGCTCGTCTAGCTGATGAAATCGGAGGCGGTAGTATTACGGCTCTTCCTATCGTAGAAACACAGGCTGGAGACGTATCCGCATATATTCCAACTAATATTATTTCCATCACAGATGGTCAGATTTTCTTGGAAAGTGACCTATTCTTCGCAGGACAGCGTCCTGCTGTAAACGTAGGGCTTTCAGTATCCAGAGTAGGTGGGGATGCCCAGACTAAGGCTATGAAGAAGGCTGCCGGAGCACTTCGTCTAGACCTGGCTCAGTACCGTGAAATGGAAGTATTCACACAGTTTGCCAGCGATTTAGATGATGCAACTAGAAACCAGCTGACTTATGGTCAGGGTCTAATGCAGCTATTGAAGCAGCAGCAGTACAGCCCGCTTAAGCACCATCAAAAGGTAATTCTTTTAGTAACGGCTTTAGCTCACTTATTACAGGATGTACCTGGTGCCAAAATAGGTGAAATGAAGCACGCACTTTTAGACCACTATGAGTCCAGCCACTTTGATATTTGTCAGCGTATCGATGATACTGGCGTTCTGACAGATGAGGATAAAGCAGAGATTATATCTATTTCCAGGGCCTTTATAGAACGCGAAAAGCTGAATTAAGGTGATTTGTTATGGCTAACACGAAAGAGATTAAAAACAGAATCAAGAGCGTTCAGGACACTCGAAAGATTACCAATGCAATGTACCTTATCGCTTCTACAAAAATGCAGAAGGCAAAAAAAGAACTAGACTTGACAAGACCGTATTTTGACGAAGTCCGCAAGGAAGTAAAGCATATATTTCGCAAAATAGACAACGTAAATAGCATATATTTCTATCCGAAAACAGAAGTTATGGACTATGAAGGAACATACGGAATATTGGTAATAACGGCAGACAAAGGTCTAGCGGGAGCCTATAATCAGAATGTATTAAAAGAAACTAATAGGCTTATCAAGGCGCACGACGATGTAA
>JAFYLX010000179.1 GCA_017556895.1 Bacillota bacterium
AAAATATCAAAATATTACTGATAAAAAGACCTACTGTAAGGCGTGGAAACTTTACTGGGATTCGATTAGAGATGAAGCAACTCCAAGTGAAGCAATGTTGAATGTAAGGTATGAATTTGGCGGATCTCCTAGAAAACAAGCAATTCCACAAACAAATGCTTTTCATCTAATTAAAATAGAAACTTTGATAAAGTTATCAGAGGAAGTAATAGAAGAAGATATGCTTAACTATTCTAATCAACCTATTAACAGTTAAATAATAATATTAAGGTGTTAATAAGATGGTTAAATTGGTCTATGAAGATTCAAGCAGATGAATTAGATTTTATGTAAGATAAAGAGAGGAGAGTTAATTATGAAAAAGAAATTACCTGAAAGATTAAAACCATTAGTTAATGGCAAGTCCGCCATAGAGAACTATAAAGATCATGTTGAAAAAAGGCAAAAGAAATACCAAGAACAAAGACAGGAAAAGGAAGTCAAAGCACAAATACCTGATAAAAAAGTAGTGGCGGAAATGCTCCGAAAAGAGATTGAAAAATGTTTAAAGTAAGAAAGCGGTAAGCCGATCAATAAAAATGTTGGTCAGCTTACCGCTTTTTTTCGTTTTCACGAATCGTGCCGCTATTTCAATGTACTGTAAACAATCATATAAAATCGTCTTTTCAATTCAAATCTGCTCTTCGTGGGGGAGTGAGCCACCACCACCCGCAAAAATAAAACTGAAAAATTTATATCCTAAAAATTAGCCCCCTACCGTCCTGCTTCAGTCTGTTGTTCAAGAAAAGGTGTTGTTAATTACTTGAACAAAAACAAGGGATTTTAGGGGTTATTTTGTATCTTTTTTTCTTATCTTTTGTTGTTCAGGAAAGCATTTGTTTTATTGAACATCTTCATCAGGGATATATTCCATCAGGTCTACTGGTTGACATTCTAATACTTTACAAATTTTATTTAAAGCTTCTATTGGAAGCTGTTTGATTGATCCTGTACAAATAGCTGATATTGTTGGTGGTCTGATACCAGTTCTTTCAGCTAGTTCTTTCTGTGTCATTTCTCTTTTGGCAAGCATTACCTTAACTGTGAATTTAATCATAGAATCAACTCCTTTCTCTCTTGGATTTTATCACGAATTTCGTAGTGAATCAATACGAAGTACGGAAAATAATTTCGTAAATCGTATAAATAATTACGAAAAAGGTATTGACAAACTACGAAAAACGTAGTAAAGTATAATCAACAAAGGAATTACTTACCAAAAGAGAAAAGGAGATTTAGCCATGACAAAGAAAGAAATCGTAGAAAAGATCGAAGCATTAAATGAATGGGAAGCTTTAATGGAAGAAGCAAGAACTGAAGCAGAAGCAATCAAGGATAGCTTAAAGGCGGAAATGATAGAAAGAGAAACAGAAGAGCTAATCGCGGGATCTTACATCATCAGATGGACATCAGTTCTATCAAACAGATTTGACACTACTGGATTTAAGAAAATGTATGGAGAACTATATAAAGCATTCACAAAGCAGAGTGCTAGCAGAAGATTTACAATTTCTTGTTAATTAAATAAAACCTCTTCACAGGCGAAAACAAAGCCTGTGGAGAGGTAAAGAAAAGGGGTTTAATATGATTTATGGATATGCTAGATGCTCAACGAATGAGAGCAAGCAAGATATATCAAGACAAGTGCGAGAATTAAAGTCCGCAGGAGCTGATAAGATCTATTTAGAATATGAACATGGGGATAGTGTTATAAAGGATCAACAGCAGATGATGTTTGAAGAGGCAAAAGAGGGGGATACCATCATTACTCTTGAAGTTCCGAGACTGGCAAGAAGCACAAAGCAGTTATGTGAGATTATAGAGTTAATTAGGGATAAAAAATTAAAGCTTGTTATTGTGGGTAGTATTACACTTGATTGTAGGAATGGTCAGGCGGATCCGATGAGTGAAGCTTTTCTTCAGATGGCAGGGGTGTTTAGTCAACTGGAACTGGCTATCATTAGACAAAGGGTTAAGTCTGGAATGCGGAATGCTCGGGCAAAGGGGGTTAAGATCGGCCGGCCGCAGATCACAAAGGAAGATATTCCTGCTTCATTTGTAAGACATTATCCTGCTTATAAGATGGGGAATTTAAACATATCAGAATTAGCAAGGCTTTGTAATTTGAGCAGGGGAACAGTTTATAAGTATATTTCTCTTTTGGAAAAACAATAGATAAAAGAAAAGGGGTAAAGAAAAATGGAAAAATTAAGAGATATTCAATATAACTATGTTTGTGTGTATCATAATTTGATGTGTCTGCTTCATGTGGTGGGCATTTTGCTAGATCATTATGAACAGGAAGAGGGACATCGAGAGACAGAAATGGTATTACATATTATTAAAAAGAATCTTGAAGCAGATAAGAAAGATTTGAGAAGTAATAATAATGAGTTTGATGAATATTTAATGAACGATGATTGTTGATATAAACTAAATGTGCGTGTATGATGGAAGAAGACAGACAAATTTGAATTTGTAAGTACACCATCACAATGTATGAGCTACAAGAGCATCGAAAAAGACATTGACAAAGACCTTACCATTATATAGAATGAAACCGTGAGAAGTCAGAATCGCAAGATTTGAGATTGCCACCCGGAAGGGTGGCTTTTTTGTTAGGAGGAAAAAAATGAGTATTTACATGTTTTGGCCTATTTTATTAGCTGTCTTTTCGGATGTTTTTTATCAGATTTGTGCAAAATCAACGCCGGAAACACTGAATCCCTTCGCATCTTTGACCATAACCTACTTGGTTGGTGCAGCTGTTTCTGTCATGATTTATTTTGTTACAAGCAGTGGACAAAATCTATTTACGGAATGGAAAGAAATGAATTGGACAACCTTTGTACTGGGTCTTGCCATTGTCGGATTAGAGGCTGGCAGCATATATATGTACAAAGCTGGTTGGAACCTGAACACTGGATATATCGTTAAGGCTTTGATTCTTAGCATTGCATTAATTGCTGTAGGATACTTCCTGTACAAAGAGGAATTCTCAGCGACAAAAGCAACAGGTATTGCAGTATGTTTAGTTGGATTATACTTGATTAACAAATAATCTGCTTATTGCTCAACTTTAAAAAATAGATAACTTCCAATTTATATAACAAAAAACTGAAGCAGGGTTTATAACCCTGCTTCTTCTTTTATTTCTGCTTCAGCTTTGTTATAATTATTTGTCAAGAAAAGAGGGATAATTATGGCAGAAAAAGAAGCAAGAAGAGGTAAAAAATTCAATCAAAAGCTAAAACCTTATTTAGTTCTTGAATATTTAAGAAAGTATTCAGATGAAAATAATCCTGAAAAAATGGAAGATATTATAGCATTTTTAAATAATAATGGTATTGATGCGGAACGAAGATCTATTTACAGAGATATCGAAGAAATAAACAAAGTAGCTTTAATGATAGAAGAAGATTGTACCATTGAAGAGGCAGAAGATATGCTGTTTGACGATGAAGAGGGAGCGTTAAAGTTAGTCGTCTATGATAAGCATAAAAAAGCATACTATGTTCAGCACAGAAAGTTTGATTTGATGGATATAAAGCTTCTTGCGGAATGTGTGTATTCAGCTAAATTTGTGGCAGAGGGGCAAGCAAAGAGATTAGTTGATGTGGTATGCGATTTTGTGAGCGAAGCTGAAGCAGAAAAGATTAGACACGATGCTTTTCTTATAGACAGAATTAAGACTAATAACAAAAGTGTGCTATTCAATATTTCTACAATTAACGAGGCTATGAGTAATAAAGTTGAGGGGCAGCCGCATATCCCTGAAAAGATTACTTTTAAATATTTAAAGTATTCCATTGATGATCTGAAGTCTCAAGTTGAGAGAAGACACGGAGAAAAATATAAAGTAAGTCCTTACAAGCTTTTAATTAGCGATGCAAATTATTATCTTCTTGCTTTTGATGATAAGACGCAAAAGATGATGACTTACAGAGTGGATAGAATGAAAGATGTTTCGTTTACTGGGGAAGCGAGAGAGGGAGAAGAAGAGTTTAAAAAGATTGATCTGAAGACATACACACAAAGAGTATTCTCTATGTTTGGCGGAGATCCGAAGACTGTTAGTTTTAGATGTATAAATAAGCTGTTGGATGTAATGATTGAGAGGTTTGGAAAAGAAGCTTCCTATGTGAAAGTGGATGATAGACATTTTATCGTTTCCGCAAAAGTTGAAATAAGTAATCAATTCGTTGGTTGGGTCTTGGGATTTGGTAAGGAAGTAAAGCTGATTGCTCCTGATGATGTTGTTGAGAAGTTTAAAGCTTATTTAGATAAAGTTAGAGATATGTATTAAAAAAGCAGGGCTAAGCCCTGCTTCAGTTTTTTTGATTAAAAGATGTTAAAAAGATGTTATTAAGTAATTAACATGATGTATTAAAGATAATCTAAAGTTGTTATTTTCTTTTTAATTTTGTGCTTCGTTCCTGTCTTCTTTACCATCTTATCTAATGGGCTGAATGAGTCGAAGCCATCTTTTAGATCGGCGCTAAACATATTTACATAGTTTCTTGTCATATCTAAACTTGAATGGCCGAGCATCTTTTGTAGTCTAAATGGATCCCCGTTATTTCTGATCCAGTATTTAGCAAAGGTGTGCCTGAAAGCATGGATACTTGTTCTACTTACTCCGCGAGAGTGATTATAAACTCTAATTGATTTTATTAAAGCTCTTTCAGTTAGCTTTTCTCCTGCTATATTACAGAATAAATAGTCATCAGGATCTGCTTCAGATCTAAATAATCTAATATATTTTTTTAATACTAAAGATAGTTCAGAACTCATTGGAATGATTTGAACTTTTTTATTCTTTGTCTGCTGAAGCAGGATTTCTCGTTCTTGAAAATTAAGATCCTTGATCTTTATATTACAGACAGTTCTTTCCCTGTTTCCTGTTGCCAAGATCCAGTTTATAACCGCCCAACTTCTCCAAGGTGTAAAGGTGTTTTCTTTTGGTTCTACAAGGAGCTTTTGTAGTTCCTCTTCACTATAAGTTTCTTTAATAACTTCTTGTGCTTTAATCAATTTAATATCTATCTTTTCATTCAGATAGCCCGAGTCGTAAGCCCAATGAAAAAAGGCTTTTAACTCTCTCAAATAATGATTGATTGTAGCAACTCTTAATCCGCTATCGTTTAATTGATTGATGAAATAATAGATGTCTTCTTTTGTTATTTGATTGATTTGCGGATTCTGTAAATCTAATTCCTTACAAAACTTATTTAATGTTTCAAAATAGTTTCTTATTGTCTTTTCTGATATTCCATAAGCTCTTTTTTCTAACTTAAAAATATCAAACAATTCTTTAAAAGTATAATTCCCACAACTTCTAATCTTTACTTTCCTGATTGTACCCATATTTGCTTCTCCTATCTTTTAAAAGATCTAGAAAGCTAATCAGGTACCCCAAATTGGTATACCTGATTAGGCACTTTTTATTACCAAGGGGAAACACAGCTGTTTTCTTAAATTAGACAAGAGTCCAAAGACTTGAAATCATTGAAATTCAGCCATTTTAACCGCGCAGAAAATAAAAAAAGAGATTCTCGAATGAGAATCTCTATCTTTTGGTGGATCTTCAGGGGTTCGAACCCTGGACACCCTGATTAAGAGTCAGGTGCTCTGCCAGCTGAGCTAAAGATCCATACGTTTTTTACTTGTTTTGCTCTTGCCGAACAACATAAATGATAATACCACCAATATTACAATCTGTCAACACTATTTTAAAACTTTTTTTAAAAATTTTTAAAATTTTTTCAAGTTATTTCCTAGCATTGTTTTTGCCCTTGTGTAAACAATATTTTATGAGGAGGGATGAGCAATGAAAAACAAGAATATGAACAATAATTATAGGTCTGAAAAGAACGAAAACAAAGGTGAAAACAGAAACGAAAACAAGAACGAAAGAAACCAGAGCAATCAGAGAAGTGAAAAGAATCAGAAGACTGGAAGATAGTGGACAAAAGAGCGACCAAAGGTCGCTCTTTTCCTTTGCAATCCATTCCTATTTGTTATATAATAGTTAGAACTATAAAATCGGGAGAGTATGTTATGATTCAGGATGCGAGCAAAATCCTACAATTGATAATTGAGTTTTGCCGTAGCAATTTAAATATATTGATGATTGGCGGAGTGGCCTTAGTAGGTCTAATTGTTATAGTCTCTGGCATTAGGTATTTTCTAAGCAGAGATAAAGATGGTGATGACGCCGATTTTCAGATAGATGAAGCGGAATTGATGGGCATTGTACAACAAGTTAAGCAAAAGCACGAAATTGATAGTGCGGATGTGGAGGTTGTATTACCACCATTGACGGCAAGAGTGATGGCAGAGGACGAGCCTGTTGAAGTGGACGAGCCAGTTGCAGCGGACAAAGAAGCTGAAGTGAAAGCTCTAGAACCAGAACTAGAAGTGGTAGCTGTGTCTTTACCTCCGCTTACGGCAACGGTTGAGCCGGCAGAGAATGAAGTAGTGGTTTCTCGAGTTGAGCCGGAAGTTATTGAAAAGCATAAACCACAAGTTGAACCGCAAATTGAACCACAAGTTGAAACTCCAGCGAAAGTTGAGTTAGAAAAGAAAATGGAAGAAAAGCCACAAGTTAAAGAACAAGTTAGAGAACAAGTTGAACCACAAGCTAAAGCCGAAGTTCCGGCAGTGGCAGTGCCTAGTGCTAAAACTGAGACTCAAAAGAATTCTGCCACAATAGAAAGCTTGATACAAGAAATCGCGACGTTGGCAGGATCCGGAGTAAGCGAAGTTGAAATCAAGATTTCTGGAACTAAGGTTAAGATTCTTTATAACCAAGACGAACACACAGACCATGCAGATGCAACAAAAGAATGTGTAAACGACGAGGCAAAAGAATCTGCAGATGATATTGCAAGAACATATGATAATGAAGCACAAGGTTTGGACGATGATAAAAAGTCTAACAATGGTGCAGGTGCAATAAAGTTTGGGCCAGATAACATCAATAAGTCTCGTTCTGGACGAGTTTTCTCAGAAGTGGAACTGCAGCAGCAGATTAGAGACTAATTGAATTGAAATAACAAATAGAGATTAATTTTATTTATGGAGGGGCGCCATGTTTTGTACAAAATGCGGCAAAAAATTATTTGATGGAGATTCCTACTGCGGATACTGCGGTGCAAAGGTAAGGGATGAGTTGATGTTTAAGACTGAAACTAAACCTCAGCCAAGAATGGTATACGATGAAGTTGTGTTCAACCCACCTTTTAAAGCAGAAGCGCAGCGCAGAACACAGTATATTGAAGAAGAAACGAAGCCATATAGCAGCGAACCTACTAAAGAAAGAGTAAGTTTAGACTGGAATTTAGACGGTTTTCCGCAGCGCGAAAGAAGAAATGACGATTTCGAAATCAATTGGGATTCCGTTATCGAAAAAAAGAGAGAAAACAGAGTAGTCAGCGTAGAGAAGATTCTACCGGAAACGGGCTTCAAGACAGAAAAGGTGGAGCCTGTGGTGAAGGAAGAAGCACCGGTAGTTCCAATGGACGAGATTAAGCCAGTTGAAATTCATACAGATGATATTCTTGATCTTTTCGCGGAAGAAAAGGAAGATAATCCTTTATCCATTGAAGAACTAGAAAAAGCCTTATTCGGAACTGAAGATTTCGCAGAGGTTAGTGAAGATGATCTAGGCATGACAGTTGAATACAAGACTTTCAAGGAAAAGAAAAAGGAAGAAGACTTCCATACTTTCAACTCTAAGAGAGATGCTTTCCAGGAACTTCTTGATAGAGAAAGAGCGAGAATCGAGGCTCTAGAAAACGAAAGAAAGTTACAATGGGATGAATTAACTGCTAAAGAAGAAGTGGAATACGTTCCAAAGAAGGCCCTTGAGTTTGACGAAGTTTTCAAGGAACCTAAGTTACCTCTTGTGCCGCCAGTGAAGGAAGTAGCGGTGGCATTACCACCACTTACTGCAAGAGTAATGGCTGACGATCCTGAAAACCTAATCGAGCCTTGGTATGAAGTTGTAACTGCACCACTTACGGCGAGAGTTGAACCTACAGCAGATGAAGTTGAAGCGCCAGCGGTTGAGGCGGCAGTTGAAGCACCAGTAGTAGAAGAACAAGTAGAAGAACCGGTAGCAGAAGAAGCGTTAGAAGAATTAGCTCCTGAAATTCCGAAATTCGAAGAGTTGCTAGGTGAAGCTAAATCTGAAAAAGTTGAGGCGTGTCCCTTTCACGAAGAACAGACGAAGCTTAGATACTCCGACATATTTCCTGTGGACACTTTTGATACTACAGGCGGCAGCGAGTCTGATGACACTGCTAAAGAAGAAGTAAAGATTTTCTTCGATGACGAGGATGACGACGATGATGAAAAAGGCGGAAATGGTTTCATCAAGTTCTTAATCGTTGTACTTGCATTGATTGTAGTTGCAGAACTTGTACTTATCGGGGCTAAGTTTATAGCTCCTGAAAGCAGAGTAGCATTGTTTGCTGATAATCTTATGGCAAAGGTTACAGGTATTTTCGTGGATGATGAACCATCTGGAGAACCTTTATTACATACAGAGGGTAGTTCAATAGAACAACATATAAGCCAGCTGCAGTCTACACCTGTAAATATCGGTAAAGTGAGCAGTGACGCTAATCTAAAATATGATTTAAGTAAGACATACGCTTATGAAGAAATCTCACAGACAAGTGACTTCAAAGATGTTGCTTGGAATGGCGACGAGAGTAAAACAAGTGGATATTTAATCGTAGAGGCTATTATTGGTTATTACGACAGCTGGAAAGCTAATCACCCGGATTCCGAAGTGGTAGGTATTAACCAGGTAACTATAGGGGAAGTTAGAACAGGTAATAGCGGCTACTACGTATTGAATAAAGTTGCTTATGCACAAGAATCAGGGGAAGTAACAAGATACGAAAGCGTTTATCTTGAGGCCTCCGAGGAAAAGATAGTAGTAAAAGAGGTTAAGGAGGAGACTATATAATGGAAAAGTTTCAGAAGAATTTTAGCCTGGTAATATTGGTATTAGTCCTTGTTGTTGGACTATTCATCAGCCTTATTGGATTTATCGCTGATTACCTTTGGTTCCAGGAAATGGGGTACTTATCAGTATTCTTCACACAGCTTGTTACGCAGTTGAAAGTGGGCATACCTACCTTCCTTGTTGTAACAGGACTTGTATTCCTATATTTAAGTAGATTAAAGAAAGGTTATTTTTCTAAGATTGCATCTTCAGAAAACACTGACCTTAAGAAGCTAAAGAAGATGACATGGCTTTTAGCTGGTGTATTCGGCATCTTCGTGACTGCAATCACAGTTCTTCAGCTATGGTTTGAAATCTTAAAGTTTGCAAACAGCTCTTCATTCGATTTAGCTGACCCGCTATTTGGGATCGATATTTCATTCTATATTTTCAAGCTGGACTTTTTAGCTTATTTGAATGAAATCCTAATGTCAGTAATTATCGGTTTTGCTGTTCTTACAGTTGTATACTACCTATTACTGATGACTGTTAGAACTCCTGATGTTTTCAAGGAAGAAGTTCCGCCTGAAGCAGAACCTGTAGAAGGTTTTGACAATGTATACGGTGGCAATTTTGGTAACGGCTTTGCAGGTGGCGATGACGAGGAAAGATACGCAGGAAACGACAATCCTTTCGGCGCAGGCAATAATGCAGGTGGGGCAGAAGACTTCATTGGCAAGTTTGCGGAAGCCTTCACTGGCAAAAAGTTCGAACCGAAGAAGGCTCCTAAACCTAAAAAGCAGTTTGATGATAACAACTTCAAACAGCTTCTAAGCATCGCTTCTGGCAAGATTATGGCGCTAGGTTGCATTTTCTTCCTAATGCTAGGTTTGGACTTCTTCTTACAGCAGTTTGAACTATTACAGGCACACACTGGCGCTGTTTACGGTGCTGGTTTCACGGATGTGACAGTAACACTTTGGAAGCTTAGAATTTTATGCGTATTAGCGGTAGTTGCAGCTATAATGTTTATTGCTCAGGCTAAGAAAAAGAACTTTAAACAGCTTCTTACTATTCCTGTAATCATGATTGCCGTTGGTGCAGTTGGTACAGGAGCAGAAGCGTTAGTACAGAACTTTATCGTTTCTCCAGACGAATTAAGCAAGGAAACTCCTTACTTAGAAAGAAACGTAGAATATACTCAGTATGCATATCAGTTAGACGATGTATCAGCAATTCCGTTCTCCGCGGATAATAAGCTTACAGCATCAGACATCGCTGATAATAATGAAACAATTAACAATATTCGAGTAAACGACTTCGACCCTACGAAGCAGTTCTATAACCAGACACAGAGTATCCGTCAGTACTACACATTTAATGACGTAGACAATGACAGATATATGCTTAACGGCAAATATACTCAGACTTATCTTGCAACAAGAGAAATCGATGAAACAAAGATAAGCGATTCTTGGTTAAATCGTCATCTGAAGTATACTCATGGTTATGGTGTTACTCTATCAAGAGTAGACGCTGTAACTGCAAGTGGTCAGCCAGATGTACTAATTGGTAATATTCCACCTGAATCCCTGGTAGAAGAAATCCAGATTACAAGACCAGAAGTTTACTTCGGTGAACTTTCCAACGAATACGTAGTCGTTGCTACTGATGAAGCAGAATTTGACTATCCATCAGGCGACAGCAATGAATACACTTACTACGAGGGCGATGCAGGTATCAAGCTTAACCTATTCAACAGAGCTGTATTTGCGGCTCGTGAAGGGGATATTCAGTTACTTGTATCTTCTAACATTGACAGTGACTCAAGAATCATCATTAACAGAAACGTAATGGAAAGAGTTAAGAAGATTATGCCTTACTTATCTTACGAAACTGACCCATATATGGTAACTGTTGATGGTAAGTTATACTGGATGGTTGACGCATATACAACAAGTGCAAACTATCCATATTCACAGCCATTTGATGGCAACCTAAACTATATTAGAAACTCAATCAAGGTTGTAGTAGATGCGTATAACGGTGATGTTAACTTCTACGTTGTAGATGAAACGGACCCAATTGCACAGACTTATTCAAAAATCTATCCTAAGTTATTCAAAACTTACGAACAGATGCCAGAAGGTCTAAAGGCTCATATCCGTTATCCAAACTATCTATTAAATGTTCAGGCAGCAATCTATACTAGATACCATATGGAAGACATTAGCGTATTCTATTTAAATGAAGACCAGTGGGATATCGCGTTTGAAATTTATGGAACTGAACAAAAACCTATGACACCAAACTACTATATTGCTAAACTTCCTGGCGAGGAATCAGCTGAGTTCTTCAACTCAATTCCATTCACGCCAAAGAGCAAGAAGAACATGACGGCTCTTCTAGTAGCAAGAAACGATGGTGAACATTATGGCGATTTAGTGCTATATCAATTCCCTAAGAACAAGACTGTTTACGGTCCTGAACAGGTAGAAGCTCAGATTGACCAGAATACAGAAATTTCAAAGGAATTCTCCTTATGGAACTCATCCGGTACTAAATATAGCAGAGGTAATATGTTCGTTATTCCGATTAACTCTTCTATATTATACGTAGAACCGGTATACCTAGAGGCAACAAACTCTAGTATTCCAGAAGTTAAGAGAATCATCGTAGCTTTCGGTGATAAGATTGCTTACGAAGAAACTCTTGCAGAATGTCTAGTTTCCTTATTCGGTGATGGAGCAGAAGAAGGTGTTGGCGAAAGCACGCCAGATACTGGAACAGATAAGCCTGAAAACGGAGCGATGACAACAGACCAGTTAATCGACAAGGCGGTAACTGCTTATGCAAATGCACAGGATGCTATGCAGAAGGGCGACTGGGCAGCTTACGGCAAATACCTTGGCGAAATGGAAGACGCTTTAAATCAGCTTGCAGCTGAATAAAATAAATCACACATATAATTAGTAAGAAATTACTAATGGGAGGTAAAAATGCTGGATTTTGATTTTGATCGAATGTTATTCAAAATTTCACCAGAAGAACATGGAAAGGAAGACCTCATCAGGATTCTAAATGAGCATCCTGAAGTTGAGTTCGTTTCCTATGCAGGTATCGACATTGCCGGCAATGACACTGACGAGAGAATTCCTGTTAAGATGTTCATTAAAGATATAGATGCTATGCTGAAAACAGGAGTGCAAACTGATGGTTCCAGCGTACACCTACCAAGAATTGCAGATTTAAACAATGCAAAAGTAGATATGGCACCAGACCTTGATGTAAACTGGTACGTAGACTACAATTTCGATAATGTTTCCAGGAAGACTAGTCTTCCTGTTGGAACATTGCGTATCCCTGCTTTCCTAGTTCATAATGACAGAGCAGAAGTAGGATCAAGAGCAATCCTTAGGGATGCGACAGAAAGATTCAAAGCAGAGCTTATGAATCTTTTAAGAGAAAATCCTTATGTGTTCGAACACATGGATGGAGTAAGCAGCGCTGATGAGATTGAAGAAATCTTGTTAACGAGTGCTACTGAACTTGAATTCTGGGTTAGAACACCTGAAGACAAGGCTGACAAGGAACAGCTTACTACTTCTCAGGAACTAAAGGAACAGTACTGGAAGAGAACTTACGGCCCTGTAAGAACTGCTATGGAAAAGTCTCTAGAAATCCTGGATTACTATGGACTGAATATGGAAATGGGTCACAAGGAAGTAGGCGGCGTTTCATCAAGACTTACTCGTGCCGGTGATTACGATCACGTAATGGAACAGCTAGAAATTGACTGGAAATATGCAGGTGCTATGCAGGCTGCGGACAACGAAAAACACGTTAAGTATGTTGTAAGAGATGTATTTAATCAGTTTGGTCTGCAGACTACATTCATGGCTAAGCCGGTAGAAGGCGTTGCCGGAAGTGGCGAGCATACTCACCTTGGTGTCTCCGCTAGACTTAAGAATGGTAAGGTTATAAGTATGTTTGCTGCGGCAAATCCGCTTTCCGAATTCCTTAACCCAATAGGCTTTGGTGGTATTCTAGGTCTTCTAAAGAACTACGAAGCTATCAATCCTTTCGTGAGCCATTCAACAGACGCCCTAAACAGACTAAAACCGGGTTATGAAGCACCTGTATGTATTGTAACTTCCCTTGGACACCGTCCAAGCGACCCTTCAAGAAATAGAACAATCTTAGCGGGTCTAGTTAGAGACATCAACAATCCGCTTGCTACTAGATTTGAACTTAGATCACCAAACCCTAAGTCCAATACATATTTAGTAATTGCAAGTAGTTATATGGCGATGCTAGATGGTATTAGAGCAGCGCTTGAAGCAAAGAAGACTCCGCTTGAACTTGAGCAGTCTATTTCTAAGAAATATGGCGAAGAAGACTTCTATTTAGATACATATAGAGAATATAGAAGTGAAAAGAACGTTTTCTTGGATTATACAGCAGAAGAACGTGACAAACTATTCGGCCACGCACCAAGAACTGTTTGGGAAAATATTGCAGGCTTTAACCTGTATCCGGAGAAGACTCAGGCTATTTCTTGTGGCGGCGTTATTCCGACGACCGCACTTCTGTCATTCGCCGACTTTGCGATTTCGCAGTGGGCTACTGAACTTAACGATAGAATCATTCCTGATTATAGAAAAATCGTTAAGAGTTATGTATCACTTCATGACGAAGATGCTTCTGCATACGACATTATGAACTGGAAAGAAATTGATTCACTTAGACACTACATTGCGAAGGATGATCTGACAGAAAAGAGCTTGCTTACTAAGACAAGAGAAGCTTTAGAAGAAGAAGACTATCCACTGGCTTCAAAGTTACAGCTAGAATTACAGGAAAAAATTAGTTTATTAAGAGATTTATAT
>JAFYLX010000180.1 GCA_017556895.1 Bacillota bacterium
AGTAGTTTCTTTATTTAGAGAATTAGGGTACTCAAAGGAAAGAATCGAAGAACTTCTAGAAAAAATCGAAATTGTTAAGAGTAGATTCAGTGAGACAGAAGTTGGAAGATATACTATCGTAAGACAGATGTCAAAGGACAAAAACGCACTTGGTGCATCAAGAGCTTTTGACTATGTATCAGGAAGACCTGGGGAAAAGGAATTAATCCTTATGATGAACTGTCTAGGTGATACTCACCACTGGTCTGAAAATGTTTGCTGGTTATACGATGCGGACTTCGAATTCTTAAACAAAGAGAACATTAAGAACATCGTGGTAACTGGTCCTAGAGCAAAAGACTACTACTTAAGACTTAAGATGGCTGGAATTTCAGACGATAGAATTACTTTCGTTGAAAAGGAACTAGACGCACCAAAGGCGCTTAAGCTTGTGGCAGACGAAAGCATCTATGTTTTCTACGGAACTGACTCCATCGTACTTGCCAATAATGTTATTAAGAATATCGAAAAAGAAATTGCAGAAAGAGGTGAAAAATAATGAAAATTGAAGTACTTTTCCCTGAAATCTGCAACCTATACGGAGATTTATTTAACGTAACATATCTAAAGGATTGTTTACCTGAAGCTGAAGTTATCAATACTTCATTAAGCGATGAGCCTCTTTTCGTTTCAGAAAGACCCGACCTAATTTATATGGGTACTACGACAGAAAGAGGACAAGTTCTAGCGATAGAAGCGCTTTCTAAGTACAAAGATAGAATTAAGGAATGTATTGATACAGGTGTGAACTTCCTAGTAACAGGTAACGCTATGGAAATCTTTTTCAATGAGATTATTGAAGGCGGTAACAAGGTATGTGACGGTCTAGGACTAATGGACTATGTTGCTAAAAGAGAGGCTAGAAAGAGATTCAACTGCCTATATTTAGGAGACTTCGTTACTGAAGAAGAAACAATCAAGATTGTTGGCTTCAAGAGCTTATTCGGTTTTGCTTATGGCGATAACACAGAATGTAGTTTATTCGACACTGAAAGAGGCGATGGGCTAAACAAAGAATGTAAGGGCGAGGGTATTAGAATTAACAACTTCTTTGCCACTCATATCACAGGACCACTTCTTGTGTTAAATCCTAGTTTCACAAAGTGGTATATAAAAAATATGTTAGGTGTAGCTGGCGCCAAGCTCGCTTTTGAAGATGCGGCAATGGATGCCTATAACCTAAGAGTAAAAGAATATTCTGATCCTGGAACAGGATTCTACTACTAAAATCAAAAGGCCAATATTTGGCCTTTTATTTTTTAGAGAGGAATGCGCAGTTCAGTTCCTATAAGTAAATTGTACGGATCAATATTTGGATTAGCTTGCATTAAAGCATCTAGTTTAATTTGGTGCATTTTAGCAATTAAGTATAGAGTATCGCCAGCAACAACTGTGTGAGTTTTGTAACAGTTTTCTGGCTTTTGTGGAAGCTGATCCTCGGTACCGGGGATGCACATTTTATGACCAATTTGCAGGTTATATGGATCTACAATGCCGTTAACTTTCATTAGAAGGCTTACGGGTAGGTCATATTTTTCGCCAATAGAATAGAGGGTATCACCCTCGCTTACGGTATAGACATCAATGCAAACAAGAGATGTATTCATAAAAAACCACCTTTCTAGCAGAAGTATTACAATATAATATTTAACTAAGGGCAAAAATGTGCTAGAATACTAAAATATTTATTAAATTATATAAAGGGGTACAAGATGAAAAATTTATTTAGAAACGTAAATCCAGCATTTTTAATAATATTATTGTTGCTGGTGGGCAATAATATGCTTACATCTAACCAAAGTATAGGGGAATGGTTATACGACCAAATCTTGTTTTTACCTGCTATTTTAGTAGGGTTGACTTTCCATGAAGCGGCTCACGGCTTTGCTTCATATTGGCTGGGGGATCCAACGCCTAAATTACAGGGAAGATTGTCTTTGAATCCACTTAAGCATATTGACCCAATCGGATTCTTAGCATTATTCTTCGCAGGTTTTGGATGGGGGAAACCTGTAGAAATCAATCCATTTTACTATAAGAATCGTAGAAGAGATGAACTTATCGTTTCACTTGCAGGCGTCGTTACGAACTTACTTATCGCAATCATATCTTTATTTGCATTGAAATATCTAATGATTGGCATGATGTCCGGCAGCGGTGAAGTTTCTGAATTAGGATATGCAGTAGTAATGATGCTTTCATATATGATTCAGATAAATATCGTGCTTATGGTATTTAACCTAATCCCAGTTCCACCGTTAGACGGCTTCGGTGTAATCACGCAGATTTTCGATTTACAGAAATATGACTGGTGGTACAAAATATATGCTAATGGATTCCTTATCCTTATGGCGTTAATTCTTTTCAATGTAACTGATATGATATTAGGACCAACTGTAAGCTTCATATACAGCGGTCTTTGGAATCTAATAATTGGAGTTTAAATTGTCGGCAAGAGATATCTCTTGCTGACTTTTTTTAAAAATAAAATTATTAGCACTCTTTTTAGTTGAGTGCTAAAAAAGTTCTTTACATTTCCATTCAGTGGGTGTAATATTACCTTGTAATAAGGAAAAGGGGGTATTTTCATGAATATAGAAAAGTACACACAGAACGCGCAGGGCGCAGTAATGGATAGCCAAAACATTGCAATTTCAATGGGACATCAGACTCTTGATGGCGAGCATATGCACTTAGCTCTTATGCTGCAAAAAGACGGTTTGATACCAAGATTGCTTCAACACATGAAAATCGATAGCAATGCTATCATTATGGCGCTAAGGGTTGAACTTGATAAGATTCCTAAGGTTTCTGGGGGAGCAGATGGTCTTTATTCATCAAGAAGATTTTCTCAGCTTATGATGAGCGCAGAGAAGTTTGCTGAGCAGTTTAAGGATGAGTATGTCAGCGTAGAGCATATCTATTTGGCTTTGCTTGAAGAGAGGGGAACTCCAAGCAGCAAAATTTTAGAAAGATTTGGTATTACTAATAATAAGTTTTTAGAAGCATTATCAAAAGTAAGAGGTAATCAGAGAGTGACAAGTCAGAATCCTGAAGATAATTATGAAGCGTTAACTAAATATGGCAGAGACTTAGTTGAAATGGCAAGGGATGGAAAGCTTGATCCTGTTATCGGTAGAGATGCAGAAATCAGACATGCTATTCAGATTCTTTCCAGAAGAACTAAAAACAATCCTGTTTTAATAGGGGAACCAGGCGTTGGTAAAACTGCGGTTGTTGAAGGTCTTGCACAGAGAATCCTTAATGGGGATGTTCCAGAAGGGCTTAAAGACAAGACTATTTTCGCCCTTGATATGGGTGCGCTTATTGCGGGCGCTAAGTTTAGAGGAGAGTTTGAAGAAAGACTCAAGGCTGTGTTAAACGAGGTTGAGAAGTCTGAAGGAAGAATAATTCTTTTCATCGATGAAATCCATAACATTGTAGGAGCAGGCAGAACAGAAGGTTCTATGGATGCCGGTAATCTTCTAAAACCTAAACTTGCAAGAGGGGAATTGCATTGCATAGGGGCGACTACTTTGGATGAGTATCGTAAATATATTGAAAAGGATGCGGCTCTTGAGAGAAGATTCCAAAAGGTTCTAGTAGATCAGCCGACAGTAGAAGACACGATTTCTATTTTAAGAGGGTTAAAAGAAAGATTTGAGATTCACCACGGTGTAAGAATCACAGATGGGGCATTAATTGCATGTGCAACCCTATCTGACAGATATATTAGTGATAGATTCTTGCCAGACAAGGCCATTGATTTAATGGATGAGGCGGCAGCTAGAATTAGAACAGAAAT
>JAFYLX010000181.1 GCA_017556895.1 Bacillota bacterium
AATCAAGCACTGGATACAGATTGGTTGAGGCCGTAGACGTTGTATCTGCTTCAGTATTAACAGACCTTATCGCAAAGCCTTGCAAGGTTCAGGTCTTAGACGTTGTAGATTCAACTAACAACTACGCCAAGGCACTCGGTGACGTGCCCACTCCGACTTTAATCGTTGCCAACGAACAGACTAAGGGTCGCGGCAGACTTGGGCGCTCCTTCTACTCACCGTCAGCGAAGGGCATCTATATGACACTAGCCTTCGAACCGGACTTCGGCATCGATAAGGCTATGCTTATAACTTCCCTAACAGCAGTTGCGGTATGTAAGGCCTTCGAAGAGACTATCGGAATCGGGCCTAAAATCAAGTGGGTTAACGACATCTACTTGCAGGGACAGAAGGTTTGTGGCATCCTGACGGAGGCCGAAAGCAACTTCGAGACAGGCAGAATCAGCAAGATTATCGTAGGAATCGGAATCAACTGCTTTGAGCAGGAGTTCCCTGAAGATATCAAGGATAAGGCTACATACATCAAGAATCCTCAGAAGGAATTCGACAGAAACCAGCTGATCGCGTCTATCGTGAATAAGTTCTTCGATTTAGTGGATAACTTCGACAAGAAACAGCTACTTAGAGATTACAAAGTACGTTCAATGATTCTTGGACAGCCTATCCTAATTTACGGAACTAGCCAAAGCGCCCTACCGGAAAACGGCGGACGCGGCATCAAGGCTCGTGCAATCGATATCGACGAAAACGGAGGCCTAGTTGTAGAATACCTAGAAGGCTTCATGAGCCGCCAGATGGAAACTATCACTAGTGGCGAAGTTACTATTAGACAGGATTACTATTAAACAAAAAACAACATTCTCTTTGAAGAATGTTGTTTTTTATTATTCCCTGCCTCTAATGGCTTTTACTTTTATAAACAATATTAATGCTAACATAAGACCTATCAACGATAAAACCCCACCTATAGCGAAAGCTAGGTTATATCCGCCTGTCTTTTCCAAAATTGCGGCAATCATCGGAGCACCGATGATTGTGGACACGCCAAAAATGGAAAAAGTAACGCCATAATTTTCTGTTATATGCTTAGCACCCCAGAAATCCAAAGTTATAGGTGTGAGTAATGCAGCAAGGCCCCCGTAGCAAAGGAGTGCCACCATTATTGCGCCGATAAACAAAATCTCTATTCTGCATATGAATAACATCGTCATTGAAACCGTCAGCATTACATATAGCAATATGAAAGACGGAAGACGTCCAACTATATCTGATACCTTGCCCCATACGGGTCTTCCAAGAGTATTTCCTAGGGCGAATAGACTTACAAGCATAGCCGCCATTTCCGGAGTCATTTCGAAAATATTTTGCATAATCGGCGAACTTTGTGTAATTATCATATTACCACAGACAGATCCCACTGCTAGGCAAATATACAGCATCGGAAATAACGGGTCTCTTATCATCTCTTTGCGAGATTTTTCATATAGAAATACCTCCTTCTTCTTATCGCCATCCCCTACTACATTTAAATTTTGGCCAAACCCTTCAGGTACATCTTCAATAAACAAGGATGCTACAACAATTCCTACAAGATAAATTGCCCCCAGTATAACCAATGTATTTGAAACATCTCCTGTGTAGGTCAATATTTTGCTGGCTACAGTCGCCCAAATTACCGCACAGAGTCCATATCCAAAAGCCATTATCCCGCTGGAAAACCCAGGTTTTTCTGGGTAGAGCATCTGTGAATAACCCATCAAAACAGGATATAACAGCGTACTCCCTGTACCTGACATAATCGAAAATGATAAGTAAAACAAGTATAAATTCGTTACGAGCCCGCTTATAATTATTCCTCCGCAATATAATATAGCTCCAGCAAATAACACTGTCCTTAATTTTAACTTTTTTCTCAGTATAGGTATGATGAACATATTAGTAATCATCATAGTCACCGATGCTAAAGTGTATGCCATGGCAAGCTGACTCATGGACCAACCGTATTTTTCATGGAGAGGTAGCACAAAGACACTCCAAGCATACATCACCCCAACAAGGAGGTTTATGCATACCCCTGCAGACAGACACCTCCATCTTTTATTCTCAAACCCCATTATTTCTTCTTCACATCTCCTTATCTAACACCTTAAGGCACTCGACCGCCTTTTCTAAATTTTCCATAGAAGTCGCGTAGGACATTCTAACATACCCTTCTCCGCATTCACCGAAGGCATCGCCTGGGACAACCGCCAGTCTCACACGGTCCAGAGCGTAGTCACAGAATTCTTCGCTAGTCATACCCGTATTTTTGATATTCATAAACACATAGAAGGCCCCTTCCGGCATATTGCAGCTGAAGTTTTTCATCTTGTTTATTTCAGACACTAGATAGTCCCTGCGGATCTTGAACTCATCACGCATCTTTTCTATTGAACCGTCTATGTTCTTCATTGCCTCTATTGCAGCATGAGCTGCGAAGGTAGTCGCTCCGGCAGTCATGTAGAAAGTCATTCTGTTTATAGGTTCGATGGCTTCAAGGGGAGCCGCTATGTAACCTATTCTCCAGCCTGTCATCGCTGTGCTCTTGGAAAGACCGTTTAAAACTATAGTTCGCTCCTTCATATCAGGAAGGCTCGCAATACTGATGGCAGGCTTGTCCAAGTCGTATGTAAGTCTTTCGTATATTTCATCGGAAAGAACTAGTAGGTCGTGTTCCTTGGCAATCTTGGCAATTCCTTCAAGGCTCTTTATATCTAAGACTCCGCCAGTCGGGTTGCTCGGCGACACGATGACAATCATCTTGGTTTTATCTGTCACAAGACCTTCAAGCTCAGCTAAGTCCACCTGGAAGTCATTTTCTTCAAGCAGTCTATAGTTCTTAATCACTGCACCTGCGATATTTGGGATCGCAGAATATGTAAGGTAAACTGGATCCGGAACTATGATTTCGTCCCCCGGATTTAAGAAGGAAAGAATGGCAGCAAACATGCCTTGTGCAACTCCTGTAGTTACGCTGATTTCGTCAGGTGTGTATTTCAATCCATTCTCAACCAATAGTTTCTCGCAGATCGCCTCACGCAGTTCTAATGGCCCGTTGTTATCCTCATACTTAGTCAGGTTAAGGTCAAGCGCTCTCTTGCAGGCTTCCTTGACATATTCGGGCGTATTAAAATCCGGCTCTCCTAGAGTTAAGGCCGTCACTTCAATTCCCTGCGCTCTAAGCTCCGCACATTTAGCGAAAATTGCACGAGTCTTGGACATTGGTACATTTGTTAGTCTGTCTGCCTGCTTAAATGCCATAGTTACCTCCTGATTAATCATAGACAAATCGCCAAATACTTTGTCATATTACTTCAATTATACACAAAAACTGCCGCGTATCAACGCAGCAGTTTCTTGAAAGCAATAATATTAACTTATTTTTTCGAACGCTTATTCCACAATTATTTCATCAAAACTCTCGTTCAAAAAAACTTTTGTAAATGGTTCGTCGCCGAGTGGATATGTTTTTATTTCTTTGCCCTCGCCGTCTAGTATTTTCAATTCCTTCATGCTCTCCCTTCCATTATAGAAAAACAAGCTGTACTCAGAAAACTCTTCTATTCGATAGTTTTCATATTCATCTATCAAAGGAGCACCCCCTGCTGAGAATCTTTTGAACAAACCGCCGCCACTTGTGTAGAAAGAGAATACAAAATCCGTTTTATCCTTGTCATAGAACAAAAAGCATATAGTTCCATATGTATCATTCTTGTCTACCTGTACTGCATATGTTTCAGGAATTCTCTGTGACGTACGCGCATCATCCTCGTAATATTTGCATTCATTTTGCCCGAAAAAAGATACTAAAAATACAAGCATCAAAATTGCTACACTTAATATTATAAGTGGTTGCACTTTTTTACGGTATTCCATGGTTGATAACCTCAATTCTTACTTTAGACTGTAACTTCACTTGCGAACGTTGTCATGCACGACATGCCAAAAGTAAGACATAAACAAGTTAGAATTATTAGTATTTTTCTCATAAACCCTCCTTTTATTAACTAACATTTAATCCTTTACATATGTAAACCTTTTTTGATGCACTTTGGGGACATGTTTTTAATAATTTTTATAAAAATTTTTATTTCGTTTACTTGTAATGTATAATGGAATAAATTCACTTATTTAGAGGTTAGTTATGCTGAATCTATTTTTAACTCTCATAGATAATGAGCAAGACAAAGTAAGGTTTGTAGAGCTTTATGAAAAATATAAGAATTTAATGTTTTATGTTGCAAAGGAGATATTGAAGGATGAACATCTTGCCGAAGATGCCGTTCAAGAGGCCTTTCTTAGGATTGCAAAAAACTTTCACAAAATCTGTGATGTTTTGAGTCCCCAAACAAGAAATTTCGTAGTTATTATTACCAGAAACATATCTATAGATATGTTGAAGAAAAAAGATACTATTATTGATATAGATACATACATAGAGAGTGAAAGCACGGAAATTTCAGATGAAGTATTTGAGTCTGTTTCGTCAAAGCTACTTACTGATATGATCCTGAAACTTTCACAAAATCACAGAGATATTCTATATTTACATCATCTCTACGGCTACTCTTTTAATGAGATTTCTACTCTATTATCTATATCTGTTGAGACTGCAAAGAAGAGAACACAACGTGCCAGGGGCATGTTGAAGGAAATGCTAAAAAAAGAAGGTTATTACTATGAGTAACAATTTATATTTAGCTTTAAATCAAGCTTCATATAATGAATTCAACTGGCTAGAGTCCTTTGAAAATCCCTACAAAAATCATAAATTTTCACAAGGGTTCGAAAGAAAAATGCTAGATATATGCCAATCGGTCGAATATGACCATGTAGGTGTTGGAAATCCAAAGTTCAGAAAAAAACTTGTGTTGATATTAGTAGCGTTGCTTGCACTAATCATATCTAGCTGCGCTATTGCCCATTATTATATAAATTGGGCTGAATCACAGAACGATAATCATGGTACATTAGACGTTGAGTTCGATGTTGACGGAACCTTACCAGTTATAGATGTCCATCTTATTTATCCTTCAATCCCTGATGGCTACAAAGAATCTGATGTTGTCAAAGATAACGATACGTTTATGATCGAATACAAAAACGATTTTGGCGTAAGTATTATTTATACCCAAGAAATAGGTGTACAAAACCTATCCGTAAGTATTAACAACGAAACTACTATTTTTGAAGAAATAACGATTAATGGTTACAAAGGTTATCATTCCGAGCACGAAGGAGTAAATATGTATGTATGGATTGATGGGTATTGTTTATATACACTTCAAGGAACATGTCCTAATGAGGCTCTTCTCGAAATAATAGAGAGCATTCAACTCCCAGACAACTAAACGAAAGGGCTATCGCTACTGTCGACCTTCTTAGCCAGCTGTGCGATAGCCCTTTTTGATTTTAATAGTATTGACCTACCTTCTCCTTGATTATTGCCATCACTTCATCGTGACCGCCTACACACTCCCAGTCCTGGGAGATGTGGACTTTGACAATCTTGTATAGCCATTCTCTATAGTATTCCATGGCTTCATCAAAGGATAGGTTTCTTCTTTTTAATTGATCTACGTCAACCTTCGCATACTCTACAGTGACTTTACAGCGTTTGCGAGGCTCTCCCTCTATTCCGTCAGGAAAATCCATAACTGTCACATCAACAGAGTTAAAAAAAGGTTTGTCCGGGACTAATTTAATCTCTTTCATCTATTTCACCCCTATATTTGAGTTTCCTCGCTATTTCGGACTTCCGTCTGCACCGAAAAGAGGTAATTTTTCTAGGAAAATGATGTCGTCTCTCTCTGTAGCAGCACCTTCTGCAAGGACTGCAGCTCTGCCTACGACTTCACCACCTGCTCCAAGTACTAGCTCCTCGATAGCTCTTAGAGACTCGCCTGTGCTGATTACGTCATCGATAACAAGAACTCTTTTGCCTCTCATCTTAGCGGCTTCATCTCCACCGATATACAGTTTCTGAGTATGAGCCGTTGTGATGGAGTTAACATCCGTTGAAAGAATGTCGTCCATATACACCTTAACACCTTTTCTAGCAATAACGTAGTCGTTCTGTCCTGCCTGTCTAGCCATTTCATAAGCTAGAGGAATGGACTTTGCTTCTGCCGTACATAAGATGTCAAATTCAGGAACCCTTTTTAAAAGTTCTTTTGCACTTGCTTCTGTGATTTCTACGTCACCAAACATGATGAACGCTCCGATATATAAGTCTTCTGCTACTTTGAAAAGCGGTAACTGTCTCTTAAGACCCGCTATAGTCATTTCATAAAACATTTCTAAATCCTTTCCGTTCTGGAAATCTTACTCTCGTAATGTGTATTTAAAATTACTACATTGTGATAAAGATAAACTTTAAGCAGAATAATACGCCGATTACTGCAACCATGATGTCCTTCTTTGTGAATTCGCCTGTGAAGATTGCAATTAATGTGTACGCGATTGCACCGATACCGATACCATTTGCGATGGAATAAGTAAGTGGCATCATGATTAATGTTAAGAATGCTGGTGCCGCAGACTTCATGTCTGACATATCTACATTCTTGAAGTTTCCAAGCATTAATACACCTACGTAAATAAGTGCCGGTGCTGTAGCGCAGCTAGGAACGATGCTAGCTAGCGGAGTTAGGAATAAGCAAATGAAGAAACATGCAGCTGTCACTAAGCTTGTTAAACCTGTTCTACCGCCTGCTGCTACACCGGATGCAGATTCTACGAAAGTAGTACAAGTAGAAGTACCTAATGCTGCACCTGCAAGAGTTGCGATAGAGTCACATGCCATACACTTATTTAAGTCGATTGGGTCTCCGTTTTCATCAAGCATACCTGCCTGCGTTGCTGTACCATATAGAGTACCGATTGTATCGAACATGTCTACTAGGCAGAAAGTAATGATATACATAACTGCACTGAATACGCCGCCAACAAACTGTGGGCTAAATGCGTTTGCCCAAGATTCCGGATGGAATACACCAACTACACCAACTTCTGCGAAGTCTTTGAAAGCCTGTCCAACCTGACCCATATCTAAAGAAATAGGAGCGCCTGTAACAACATAGTATAATACTGTAGTTGCTACGATACCGATCATAACGTTTCCTTTAACACCCTTCTTTTCTAAAGCAACGATAATTATGAAGCCTAGTAGAGCAAGAAGTGCAGGCATAACCGTCATAATGCCGTCGCCGATGATTGCACCATGGATATCAACAAACTGAGTTAATGTGTACTGGTTGTCCTGAATAATTCCTACGTTCTGGAAACCGATAAATGTGATAAATAAACCGATACCTGCAGAAATAGATTTCTTTAAGCATTCAGGCATCGCCTTTGCGATATATTCTCTAGCTCCTGTTACGGATAAAATCATAAAGATAATACCGGAAATAAGGATAATAACTAGACCAGCGTGATAGCCTTCTACTACATCTCCTCCTGAGATAACCTGTGGAAGGATAAAGCTTACGAAGAAGAATGAGTTAAGACCCATACCGCAAGCCTGAGCAAATGGCTTCTTCGCATATAACGCCATTAAAACTGTACCGATAACCGCAGCAATAATTGATGCTATATATACCGCATTCCAAATATTGTCTAATCCAGGAGTAAAACCTGTTACCTGATTTGGGTTTACGAAGATGATATATGCCATAGCAAAGAACGTCGTAAGCCCTGCAATAATTTCTGTTCTTACAGAAGAACCACTTTCTGTAATCTTAAAAAACTTGTCCATCTTTTTTCCTTTCTATCATTGTTATTATAACTAAAAATAGCGAACTCCATACGAAGTTCGCTATTAATAAACTAAGCTTCCTCGCAAGTTTTCATTGCTTCTAATGTCTCGTTTAAAAGATGATCAAGTTCCCAGCCTAGCATCTCTGCACCCTGGATAATAACATCTCTGTCGCAGCCTGCAGCAAACTTCTTATCTTTAAACTTTTTCTTTAGGGATTTTAACTCCATGTCCTGACAACTCTTTGAAGGTCTCATAAGTGCCGCTGCCCCAATTAATCCTGTCAGTTCATCACAAGCGAATAGGACCTTTTCCATTTCGTGTTCCGGTTTAACATCTGAACATAGGCCGTATGCATGGGATACAATTGCATGAATCATATCTTCTCCTATTCCTGCTTCACGAAGAAGTTCCGGAGCCTTCTTGCAGTGTTCATCTGGCCACATTTCGAAGTCGATATCGTGTAATAGGCCAACTGTTGCCCAGAAGTCAACTTCATCGCCGTAGCCAAGTTTTTCAGCGAAAT
>JAFYLX010000182.1 GCA_017556895.1 Bacillota bacterium
TAAGACCTCATATGGAAAAATACAAGCACTACTGCAACGAAATAAATAAGATTTATTTAAGATTTACAGACATGGTTGAGCCTTTTAGCATAGATGAATCTTGGCTCGACGTTACAGCCAGCCAAAAACTCTTTGGTAGCGGCAAAGAAATCGCAGATACCATCAGAGAAACCGTAAAAAAGGAGTTAGGGCTTACTCTTTCCGCCGGCGTTTCCTTCAACAAGACCCTCGCAAAGATGGGGAGCGAATACAAAAAGCCCGACGCAACGACAGAAATCACGAGAGAAAACTTTAAAGAACTCCTTTGGCCCCTTTCCGCCAGAGAACTTTTTGGTGTAGGCAAGGCCACTGCAGATAAATTAGAAAAATGCAAGATTAAAACCATCGGCGATATTGCAAATGCTGATAGGAACTATTTGGTTTCCCTCTTTGGAAAACATGGTGCTGTTATGCACGACCACGCAAACGGAATCGATGATAGCCCTGTATCACTATACACAGAAAAAGAGCCGATAAAGTCTGTAGGAAACGGCATCACATTTAAGAGAGATTTGACTACAGAAAGGGATATAGCCGTGGCAGTTAAAGCCTTGGCCGACACCGTTGCTGGCTGATTACGCATATATGGCTTGAAGGCCTAGGGTATTAAGGTGGACATCAAAGACCCTTATTTCATGGTTATATCAAGACAAAAGCAACTCTTTGCACCTACTTGGCTAGCAGAAGAAATCGCCCATCATTCCATAGAGATCATCAACTCATCGTGGAAGAAGGGCGCCCCTATCAGAATGCTTACCATCACAGGCATCAATTTGACAGATGACATAAGTCAGGAACAACTTAGTCTCTTTGATGAATCTCCAGAAAAGAAAGAAAAAACCGAAAAAGTCGAACTTACCATGGACGAAGTCCGCAAAAAATACGGAAGCCGAGCGATTGGGTTCGCATCGGCTATAAAAAACGATATTCTGTAATTCTTGCGCCAAACGCAAAATCACAACTTATTTAAATTCTTTAACAATGGGCTCTATGTACTTTCTATCTACATAGTTAGCCCCTTTTTTTACGGCTTCAAGAAGTTTTTTATCATCTTCTGTCATCTCTAATGGATCTTTTCCTTCAAGCATTTTAACCATCAACTTCATGATTCCAGCATCTATGCCCTTGATTTCTTCAGGCTTGTATGCACCTGGACAATAATAGCAAGTCATTCTTTCTACATAGCTTTTGTCGAAGTTGATTTCTCTAAGCTGCATTCTAGTTTCCTTTTGCATAACGTTAAGCCCAACCGCAAAGGTAACTATCTTCTTATCATCCAGACGACCCCATCTCATGTTCTTCTTGATTAAATCAAAACCTTGAATCCCGCCTGCCTGAACACAGCCTCCAAAGATGATATTGTCATACTTATCAAAATCCTTCTTTGAGAAGTCTTTCTCCTCAATTACTGGGCAGTCAAGTTCTTCGCCAATCCACTCCGCATACTGTTTAGTACTACCGTGTTTACTTTTATAAATTACTACTGTTCTTTCCATCTTTATTCCCTTTATTTGCTAAGTACATCGATTAGCTTGTACATTTCTTCATTGAATGTTGAAGGCATCTTAAGTGCTTCTTCTAAGTCAAAGGATACAATCTCGCCCTTTACCGTACCAATCGCTTTATTTGCTTCACCTGATACAAGTAATTCTACGGCTTTAGCACCGCATAAAGTAGCAAGCAATCTATCGTTCATCGTAGGGCTTCCACCCCTCTGAAGGTATGAAAGCACCACAAGTTTTGTTTCCTTGCCAGTCTTTTCTTCTACGAATTTTACTAGTTCATCGCCAGTTACAGTCGCCCCTTCTGCCATAATTATTATGCTGTGGAGCTTGCCTCTTTTGTTTCCTTCTAGCACCTTGTTTGCAACATCTTCAAGGCTTTCTTCTTTTTCAGGAAGAAGGACACATTCCGCACCGCCTGTTATTGCCGCATAAAGCGCAATGTCGCCGCAGTGTCTTCCCATTACTTCGATTACGCTAGCCCTATCGTGTGATGAGGATGTATCTCTAATCTTGCTTATAGCATCTAAAACCGTACTTACAGCCGTATCAAACCCAATAGTAAAGTCAGTGTACGCTAGGTCATTATCAATAGTTCCTGGTACACCCATCACCTTGATTCCTCTTTGAGAGAGTTCAAGACCACCCCTCATTGAGCCGTCGCCACCTATTACTACAAGGCCTTCTATGCCTTTATCCTTTAAAATTTCGGCAGCCTTGTCAATCCATTCAGATTTTCTAAATCTCTCGCTTCTTGCAGTCTTAAGCAGGGTTCCTCCTCTATGAAGAATTTCTCCAACGGAACTTCTGTCCATTAGTCTAATATCTTCATCCAAAAGGCCCTCGTATCCTCTTTCTATTCCCCAAACTTCAAGTCCTGCTTCAACGCCACATCTAACTACAGCTCTGATGGCCGCGTTCATTCCAGGTGCGTCTCCGCCACTTGTAAGTACTGCTATTTTCTTCATAAGTCTATCCTCTCGGTCTACATTTTGACATTTTCGTGTCCTAAAATCGCGATAAGCTGATTTCTCAGATTATCTGTCGGTTCAGCCCATAAGTCTCTATCTGTCTTTAGTATCTTACCATCCGGAAGATATATCAACACCTGAGCGTTACCCTTATGTCTTTGAAGTGTGAATTTTATCTGTTCTAGAGTCTGGTTAAGGTTAGCGTTCATAGGAATCTTAACTTTAATCATTCCCTCTGGCTGAGCAGGTTGTCCTATATCCTGACGAGCCGCTGCAGGCTGCGCCTGAGCAGGCTGTCTTTTGACATATCCTCGTCCCTGTTTCATCAGCTCTTCTACTGTAGCTTCTTCCAGCGGCATAATAGAGTCCGCTAAAATCTTTGGTGCCTCATCTTCTTTGAAGTTTAGAGTACCTGAAACCGCAATTACACTGTCTGCCTGAAGGTGCATTGCGTACTTTTCATACACATTCGGGAAGACAACTATTTCTGAAACACCGTATAGGTCTTCTAGCATTAGGAATGCCATCATCTTGTTTGACTTAGTAATTAAAGTCTTCTTTGAGGCAACCATTCCGGCCATAATGACCTTTTTTCCATCCTCTATACCAAGTTCAGTACCAAGTTCCGCTTCCTCGCTAGCACGATTTAGTTCTTCGCTCGTTACACTCACAATTTCCTTTATCTTACCTGCGTATTCGTTTAGCGGATGATCTGTGATATACACACCGATCATTTCCTTTTCCATCGCAAGGGCGATTTCTTTGGAAAACGGAGTAACATCCGGAAGCTTGTTTATAGATGACATGCCTCCTAGTTCTTCGCCGCCAAAGTCGAACAGTGACATCTGTCCCTCTAGGTTCTTCTTGCTGCTGTTTTGAGCTGACTCCACAAGTCCCTCATATACGCTAAGCATAGCTGCCCTATTTTTGCTTAAGCAGTCACATGCTCCGGCTTTAATCAAGCTTTCTACGGCTTTCTTATTCACCTGGCTTATATCAAGGTGTTCGATAAAGCTAAAGACGTCTCTGCTTAATCCCTTTTCTTCTCTAGCCTTAATAATAGCCTCGATGGCATTTTCTCCTACATTCTTAACACCTAGTAGGCCAAAACGAATCTTGCCATTTTCTACGCTAAATTTCTTTAAACTCTTATTTACACACGGCGGCATTACTTCAATGCCCATCTCCTGACAGTTTCTAATATATTTTGGAATCTGATTAACATCTCCCATTACGCTTGTCATAAGGGCCGCCATGAATTCTACAGGATAGTGTAATTTTAGATATCCAGTTTCATAGGCAACTACAGCGTAAGCCGCAGCATGGCTCTTATTGAAAGCATACTGAGCGAAGCTAACCATGTCATTAAATATTTCTTCTGCTGCTTTCTCCGGAATTCCATTTCTAACGCAACCTGCAATTTCGATATTACCCTCATCGTCAGTCTTTCCATGAATGAAGTACTGCTTTTCTTCCAACATTACATCCATCTTCTTCTTTGACATGGCACGGCGCACAAGGTCAGAACGACCGTAGCTATATCCGCCAAGGTCTCTAACGATTTGCATAACCTGTTCCTGATAAACTAAACATCCGTAAGTTACATCTAGGATTGGGGCAAGAGCCTGGTCCACATACTTGATATTATGAGGATTTTTCTTGTTCTCGATGTACTTTGGAATGGAGTCCATCGGACCCGGTCTGTATAGTGAAATACCCGCTACGATATCTTCAAAGCAAGTAGGCTTTAGATTCTTCATAAACTGAGTCATGCCCTGGCTTTCAAGCTGGAAAACACCTTGAGTATTGCCGTGAGAAATCATCTCATAAACGCCAGGATCATCGTAACCCATCTTTGCAAAATCGATAGTAACACCATGGTTCTTTTTGATAAGTTCTAAAGCATCTCTTATAACAGTTAAGTTTCTAAGGCCTAAGAAGTCCATCTTTAAAAGCCCCAGTTCTTCGATTGTTGTCATAGGGAACTGAGTAGCAGGACCTTTATCTGATAAATACATAGGTACGTATTCATCTATCGGAGCCTTTGAAATTACAACTCCTGCAGCATGTGTGGATGCATGTCTTGGCATACCTTCTAAAGACTTAGCCATCTCGATGACCTGTCTAGCCTTAGGGTCTTCTTCATACATAGCCTTAAATTCAGGATTTGTATCTAAAGCCTTTTGAATAGTCATACCCAAATCGAAAGGAATAGCCTTAGCGATGGCGTCCGTTTCGGCATAGCTCACATCTAGAGCTCTACCAACGTCTCTCACAGCCTGCTTTGCCTTCATAGTACCGAAGGTAATAATCTGGCATACTTTGTCCTCGCCATATTTACGAGTTACATATTCTATAACTTCTGGTCGTCTTTCGTAACAGAAGTCTATATCAATATCCGGCATACTTACTCTTTCCGGATTTAGGAATCTTTCAAAGATTAAATTATATCTGATAGGGTCGATATCCGTAATCTTTAGGCAATAGGCAACTAAAGAACCTGCCGCCGAACCTCTGCCCGGTCCTACCATGATTTCATTTTCTTTTGCATAGTTAATAAAGTCCCAAACGATAAGGAAATACTCCACATATCCCATGGACTCGATTGTACTAAGCTCATAATCTAGTCGTTCTTCTAAAGATGCACCCGGTTCATCGCCGTATCTTTCTCTAAGACCTGCAGCACATAGCTCTCTTAAATAAGTCTTGTTATCTTTGCCATCCGGAGCGATGAATTCCGGCAAGTGATACTGACCGAACTCGAATTCCACATTACAAGCATCTGCCACAAGCTGAGTATTATCAATAACTTCAGGCATTGAGGCGAAGATTTTTCTCATCTCTTCCTCGCTCTTCAAGTAGAACTGATCGTTGGCAAATCTCATTCGGTTTTCGTCGTTTATGCTAGTAGCAGTTTGTACTGCTAGAAGTACATCATGAGCCTCCGCGTCCTCCTGTTTAACATAGTGAACGTCGTTTGTGGCAACCATCGGTATGCCTAGTTCCTGACTAAGCTTTATTAAACCAGGCTTAATAAAGGCTTCTTCTTCAAGACCCTGATCCTGAATTTCTAGGTAGAAATTGCCTTCTCCGAAGATTTCAAGAAGTTCTTCAGCCTCCTTCTTTGCACCTTCATAGTAATCTCTAAGAAGATAGTTTTGGACATTGCCTGCAAGGCACGCGGAAAGCGCAATAAGACCTTCGCTATGTTCCCTAAGCAAATCCTTGTCCACACGAGGCTTATAGTAGTAGCCCTTAATATACCCTGCGGAGACTATTTTGATTAAGTTCTTATACCCAATCTCATTTTTTGCAAGCAAAACAAGATGACCTTGATACTTGTCCTTGTCAGGTTCCTTGTCAGTCATCTTACGTGCTGCCGTATATACTTCACAGCCGATAATCGGCTTGATTCCCTGTTTCTTACATTCTTTATAAAAGTCTATGACACCAAACATAGCGCCATGGTCAGTGATTGCAAGACTTGTCATGCCTAATTCCTTTGCATGAGCAACTACTCTCTTGATTCTAGCTGCACCGTCTAGCAAACTATATTCTGTATGTACATGTAAATGTGTAAAAGCCATGTTTGCCTCCTTTTGAAATATTTTAACATAATTAGGCACCCCTCGTCCACTAGGCGCCCGTAGCCTTTGGCTAAATAAATATTTCTATGTCGCAGTCCGTTCTCTTCTGAAGAACATCTTTGATGCATTCTAGGAATGACTCCACCAGTTTTCGCTTACCTTTGTCGTCAACGAAGGTACATATCCCCATTCTCATTGGCACGTCAAACCCTAATTTTTTTCTTATAATTTTGGGGTCGCTTGTCATATAACTAGCAACACTGGATGGTACGATAGCCCAGCTGTTTTCCTTAGTTAAAAAGTAGTAAAGCTGACTCATAAGTTCTATCTTAATCTGCGCGTTATCCGCACTTCCCAGAACTATATCATGCCAGTCCATAAAGGTTTCTGTCCAAGGCACATATATTTCGTTCTCAACTTTTAAATCCTTAAACTGGACTGTTTCTGGCAAATCAGCCGCTTTATTGCAGATAAAGGCCATAGGTTCGCCAAAAACGGGATAAGAGTTAATGCCTGGGTATTCTCTTCTGCTTATTGTAAAGGCCAAGTCTGTATGACCCTTAGCCAAACTCTCGTATGCCTTATATGTATCTAAATCCTGTATCTTTAATGCTACCCCAGGGTGCTTGTCCATAAACATATCATAGGCCGGAGCAAATAGGAAATTACCCATACTGTTTACAGTAGAGATAGACAGACTTGAAAATTCTCTTTTTCTCCCAAGCCCATACATGCTTTCCACAACTTCCTTATATTTCAAAGAAAGATCATAGAACTCCTTGCCCTCGTCAGTAAGCATAAGGTTTCTTTGTCCTCTTCCTCGCACAAAAAGCTCATATCCTAACTTTTTCTCAAGGTTTTTTATCTTCGTGCTTAAAGAAGACTGGCTAATGTATAATCTTTCAGCAGCCTTGCTAATGCTCATTTCCTGACAAATTATGATAAACGCATTAACTTCAGAAATAGTCATATTCTCCTCCAAAATATTGAATATTATCAATATTATATATAATAATATTCTATTTTACAATTATTTGTTTAAGTAATAAAATTACAATAGTTGTAAAATTGAAATCATAGATATCCTTATGCATAATAAAAAAGCGTACCCACTTTCATTTTGTTTCCACTTTAACTTCCACCGGGCAACGCTTTTTTATTTTTTTGTCTATTCAGTTTCTGGCTCATTAAACAATAAGCCGTAATAGTCTCTTTCTAAGATTAGTGTAGAATAATTAAACATAGCAGACACCCTATTGTCTATCTGTCTGACATATTCAAGGGCATGTTCTTCAAGCTGGCTTCTAGTCCCTTTGTCGCAAAGCCAGTTCTTATCTTTAAACACTACCAATCCTTCGCTATCAGAGAAGATATCTTTTCCCATAAGCAACCTTGAATCGTATTCCAATCCA
>JAFYLX010000183.1 GCA_017556895.1 Bacillota bacterium
CCGCTTGCTACTAGATTTGAACTTAGATCACCAAACCCTAAGTCTAATACATATTTAGTAATTGCAAGTAGTTATATGGCGATGCTAGATGGTATTAGAGCCGCTCTTGAGGCAAAGAAGACTCCGCTTGAACTTGAGCAGTCTATTTCTAAGAAATATGGCGAAGAAGACTTCTATTTAGATACATATAGAGAATATAGAAGTGAAAAGAATGTTTTCCTTGATTACACAGCAGAAGAACGTGACAAACTATTCGGCCACGCGCCAAGAACTGTTTGGGAAAATATTGCAGGCTTTAACCTGTATCCGGAGAAGACTCAAGCTATTTCTTGTGGCGGCGTTATTCCGACGACCGCGCTTTTATCCTTTGCCGACTATGCTATAAGCCAGTGGGCAACAGAGCTTAACGATAGACTTATCCCTGAATACAGAAAGATCGTTAAGAGCTATGTGATGCTTCATAACGAAGACGCATCCGCATACGATATTATGAACTGGAAAGAAATCGATGCCTTAAGACACTATATTGCCAAGGATGACTTGACAGAAAAGAGCCTTTTGACAAAGACAAGAGAAGCTTTAGAGGAAGAAAACTATCCTCTTGCTTCACAGCTGCAGCTAGAACTGCAAGAAAAAATCAGTTTATTAAGAGATTTATATATCAAATATAAGAGAAATCTATTCTAAGAAAAGAGGAATAACATGTTAGATATCAAAAGAATTAGAGAAGATTATGAAGGCGTTAAAGCCGCAGTAGAAAGAAGATGCAAAGGAGACTTCGGTCTAAGCAGAATTCCTGAACTAGACACACAGAGAAGAGAAGTTCTAGCTAAGGTAGAACAGATGAAGAATCGTCAGAACACAGTATCTAAGGAAATCCCTAAGATGAAGAAGGCTGGCGAAGATACAACAGAAATCATGGCAGAAATGAAGACTCTTTCTGCAGAAATTAAGGAACTAGACGCTCAGGTTTCCGCATTAGAAGCTGAATTAAGAGACGTTCTTTTAGGCGTTCCTAACACTCCAAACGCACAGGTACAGATTGGTGAAGACGATACTGATTACGTAGTAATCAGTAAGTTCATGGAACCAACTCAGTTCGATTTCGAAGCTAAGGCTCACTGGGATGTTGGTGCAGACCTAGACATCTTAGACTGGGAAAGAGCAGCTAAGATTTCCGGAGCTAGATTTACTGTTTACAAGGGCCTAGGCGCTAGACTTGAAAGAGCAGTAGTTAACTTCATGTTAGATTTACACACAATCGATCAGGACTACACAGAAATCCTACCTCCATTCATGGTAAACAGAGCTGCTATGACAGGTACTGGCCAGCTTCCTAAGTTCGAAGAAGATATGTTCTATGTTCCTCAGAAGGACTTCTTCTTAATCCCAACTGCAGAAGTACCGGTAACAAACCTAAGAGCACAGGAAATCATGGCAGAAGCTGAGCTTCCATGCAACTACACAGCATACACACCATGCTTCAGAGCAGAAGCAGGTTCCGCTGGTAGAGATACTAGAGGTCTAATCAGACAGCACCAGTTCAACAAGGTTGAATTAGTTAAGTTTGCAAAGCCTGATACATCCTACGAACAGTTAGAAAGACTAACTAACGACGCAGAAGAAGTATTAAAGATTTTAGGTCTACCTTACAGAGTTGTAAGACTTTCCACAGGTGACTTAGGATTCTCATCTGCTATGACATACGACTTAGAAGTATGGATGCCAAGCTATGGTAGATATGTAGAAATCTCCTCTTGCTCCAACTTCGAAGATTACCAGGCAAGAAGAGCTAACATCCGTTACAGAAACGAAGAAACAGGTAAGGCTGAATTCGTTCACACTCTTAACGGTTCCGGTCTTGCAGTAGGTAGAACAGTTGCTGCTATCCTAGAAAACTATCAGCAGGCTGATGGTAGTGTAGTAATCCCAGAAGCATTAAGAAAGTACATGGGAATTGACGTAATCACAAAATAGTATATATTAGTAGTAAAAACATAATTTGATACTAAAACGCTATATTGAAGATGCGATTCCTTAAGAATCACATCTTTTTTTTACGCTCAAAATTTGATCCTGCCAAATTTTGGAAATGAAAGAAAATACGAGTAAAATTAAAAAAATGGAAGATAAAGTAAGAAAATGCTAAAAGTGGCGAATAATTAGTGAAAAATGCCAAAAAATAACCAAAAACTTATTGAATTTGGGACAAAACTGATGTTATAATACGTACAAATTGCGTTTGTTTTGTAGACACACTGTGACCATTCGCCTCGAGTCACATGCCCACAAAGCACACAAACGCATGAAAGGAGAAAAAATATGAACAAAAAACTTAGTGTCAAAGTTTTAGTCCTTGCTTTAATCTTTACACTAGCAATGCCTCTAGGCGCTTTCGCTAGCGTATCTGAATTAACAATGGACTCCACAACTCCAGGTATCAACTTTGCTGGAATGTATCCTGCATATGATGATATCGATTTCCAGTGGTCCATCACAGAAGATTCTACTCATAAGGTAGTATTTGAAGGTGTGACAACTACAGACGGTCTAACATTCTCTTTAGATAGAAACGATAGAGAATACTTAGATCCTGAATTATATCCATACCACAGAGATACAACAATCGGTGATATGAGCAAGTACGTTGACAAAGAAGGCAACCCTTGTTTCGAAATCACTTCAAAAGTTGTTGAAGGTAACTTAGAAGTTACTATCGTATCTCACGGTACAGAATTCTACTACAACGAAGACCCTGAAGCTAATGCTGAAGGCATCGCAAAGAACTATTCCATCGACCACACTAACGGTGGTAAGTGGTTAGACAAGTGCGGTTACTATGACTTCAACGTAAGCAAAGATGGTAAGGTAGTAGGCACTGTACAGGCTAAGGTAGTTCCTTATGACTCCTACAGAACAGCTTGGGAATTACATGACGACATCAAGGCTTTAGCTGAAGCTGATACTACTCGTTATGTAGAAACTGGTTCCATCGGTCACACTTCCGTTGACGGTTACGACGTTCCTTATCTAATCGTAGCTGATAACGAAGCAGACGTTGAAGCTTGGTTAGAATACGTAGCTGCTGTTAAGGAAGATCCTACAGCTGTATTAGCTGACTTAAAAGCTGGTAAGTATGCTGATTTAGCAGTTCCAGTTTACGTATCCAACTGCCACACAAACGAAAACCCAGCAGTTAACGGTCCAATGAACTTTGCTGAATACCTAATCTATGGTAACAATGTAACTTTCACAACTGACCTTGATGAACAGTATCCATTAAGCACTAACGATGGTAAGGTTTCCTTAAATACTTTAGAAGCTTATACTGAAGAAGGTCTTGCTAAGTTAGAACAGGAAAAGGAAGATGTATTCGGTACAGGCATCTCCAAATACATCAGCGAATGGGTTGGTGAATTAGGTAGATTAAGAGGCGAATATGGCGATACTGAAAGCTATAACTACGGTTGGTCCGCACCAGTAGACTTCGAAAAGTACTACGAAATGGGCAAAGACGAATTCACAGTTGATGAATTATTAGATGACGTATTCTATGTATTCGTTCCTACAATGAACACTGAAGGTTATGTTCAGGCTACAAGAGCTACAGGATTTGGCTTCGACCCTAACAGAGACTATGCTAACCAGGTTCAGAACGAAAACAGAAACCAGATGAACTTCATGTCCAAGTGGGTTCCAATGGTTTACATGGAATTACACGGAAGAGTTGAAGGTTACTCCGTAGAACCATGCGGCGCTCCTCACAACCCTAACATCGAATACGACTTAATCGGCGAACAGTTCTTCCAGTTAGGTTATGCTACTGGTAAGGCTATGGTAGCTAACAACGAAAGATATAACTCCTACGAATTATGTGGTAGAGACTATATCGAATTAGATGCTGATTCTCCAACTGGCTTACAGTGGGGTCAGCCATGGGATGACTTATCCACAAACTTTGGTTCTCAGTTCCCAGTATTCTTCGGTACATCTGGTGTAACTTGGGAACAGCCTGCTTACGATGATATTTGTTCTGAATACTCCATCCCTGCAGGTTTATACGGCGTAGGTAGATACGTTCAGGAAAACCAGGCTAAGTTATTACACAACCAGGCTGCATTATTCGAAAGAGGTGTTAACAACACTAACTCCGACGCATTAGTTGCTCCTTACTACGTAGACCAGTATGACCAGATGGGTATGCAGGCTGAAATCATGAGACCTGTTTACGATGGCGAAGGTCAGAACGGTCAGTTCTACCCAGAAGCTTACATCATTCCTTTAGATAAGGAAAACCAGAGAAACATCCAGGATGCGGCAGAAACAGTATTATGGGTTGTAAGAAATAACTGCGAATACATGATCGCAGACA
>JAFYLX010000184.1 GCA_017556895.1 Bacillota bacterium
GTGGCCGGAATTCGATATTCCTGGCAATAGACCATATAGAGAAGGAATGACAAGAGGAAGCCATCAGCCTACAATTAATGATTCTTGTATCAAATGTGGACTATGTGTAAGGGCTTGTCCTGTTGGAGCGCTAGACGAAGATTGTGAGAGCGTAAATGACGCTTGCATCTCATGTTTCCGTTGCATTAGAAACTGTCCGGTAGGGGGCAGAGAGATTGTGACAGAAAGCTATATCAAGTTTGCAGCAGACTTTACAGAAAAACTAAAAGAAAGAAAAGAGAATAGATTCTTTTTATAAGGTGTAAGGGCATATGAGGCTTGTTGTAAGATTTAGTTCTTTAAAAAAATATGGGTGGCTAGCACTAGCTCTTTTTTTAGCAGAGCCGGCTTTTCTTATTGTAGAATCTTGGCTTAATAAGTGTGGTATTTATATATCTTCGCCTGTTTCTAATGTTTTAAACGATATTTATATTATGGCCTTTTGTACGGTTTTATTTCTAGGAATAAAGGAGTTCATAAATAACGGACCATTTTCGGAAAAACCTAAAAGAATAGCTAAAAACATACTCATTTGTCTTTTCTGCATTTTAATAATGATTCTTGTAGCATCAACGGTGATGACGGCAAAAGATAATGGTTTGTGGGGTAGTTCAAGCCAAAGCACAATTGCTCCAAACACTCAGACCAAACCACAGCAGGTGCCCGATAGATCCTATCAAATCTTTGAAAGAATGAAAGAAGAAGCATACGAAAAGATTTTCGATGAATACTTCAAAGATGAAAAATACACATACGAAATCGATTATAATGCTAAGGGATATAGTAGGCTCATAGTTTATGAAGATGAAACTTGCATTGAATTCTTGATGTATGATGAAGCTTCAGGAGAAGAAAAGATTAAGTACTTTGTTCACTATTCTTTTCCTAAGGACGAGACTGGTGCATGGGATTCATTAGTAGCAGATGTTGTTGCAACGTACAAGTATGATACAGAGTCACAAACTGTAGAACAACTGTAATAGCAGGAGAGTCAATTAGCTGAAAATATTCGAATGTATTTATATTTGAACATCTAAAGATGTTGAAATTACGTTAATTTCGTGTTAAAATGACACTTGTTTATAATTTACGGTTATAAAAAACTTCCGGAAACTCTGGGAGTTTTTTTACGCATAGTTTATGCGTTAGAAATAGGAGGAACTTATGAAAGAAGCAAATTTTAAAGCATTATTACCTATTGGTGTGTTCCTTGTTCTTTACCTAGGCCTTGGTATCTTATTCGAATACGTACTTAAGGTAGGTATGGGATTCTATAACATTCCAATCGTAGTAGTTTTCGTAATCGCATTACTTGTTGCTTGTCTTCAGAACAAGTCATTAAGCTTTGATGAAAAGCTTGGTGTAATGGGCAGAGGCGTAGGCGATAAGAATATCATCACAATGATTCTTATCTTCATGCTAGCTGGTATGTTCGTTGGCGTAGTTGGTAGAAGCAGTGCTGAATCCGTAGCATACTTCTTCTTATCCTTTATCCCATCACAGTACGCAGTATTAGTATTATTCGTTGTTGCTGCATTCGTATCCCTTGCAATGGGTACATCTGTAGGTACTATTACATTAATCACTCCGATTGCTGTTGCAGTAGCACAGAGCACAGGCTTCGCAATTCCATTATGCGTTGGTCCAGTAGTTGGTGGTGCAATGTTCGGTGACAACTTATCCTTTATCTCCGATACTACAATCGCTGCTTGTAACGGTCAGGGATGTAAGATGCATGAAAAGTTCAAAGAAAACTTCGGTATCGCACTTCCTGCAGCGCTAATCACATTAGTAATTTTATTCATCCAGAGCATGGGTATCCCTGCTGGTGAAGCAGTAATCAACGATTACAACTTAGTTCAGATTATCCCTTACATCTTAGTTCTTGTAGGTGGTATCGCTCGTATCAACGTATTCGTAGTACTAATCATCGGTATCGTTTCCGGTGCGGCTATTATGCTTGCAACTGGTGCAACAGAAGCTACAGCTATCTTAGCTAGCATGGGCTCTGGCGTATCCGGTATGTTCGAAACTTCCATGGTTGCAATTTTAGTTGCTGCTATCTGTGCTCTAATTGCTGAACACGGCGGCTTTGAAGCTTTACTTCAGCTAATCAAGAAAGTATTCAAGGGTAAGAAGGGCGGTATGCTTGGTATGGGTCTATTAGTTGGTGCAATGGACATCGCAACAGCTAATAACACAGTAGCGATCGTTATGGCTAACCCAATCGCTAAGGAAATGGCTGAAGACTACGGTATTACTGCAAGCAAGACTGCATCCATCTTAGATACATTCTCTTGTGTATTCCAAGGAATTATTCCTTACGGTGCTCAGATGCTAGTTGCTATCTCTGCAGTTACTACTCTTGGTTTTAACGTAACAGCATTTGAATTAATTCCACAGTTAATTTATCCATTCGTTTTATTACTAAGCTCTTTAGTATTTATCTTCTTTGTACCAACAAAGGATAGATAATTAGAGATAATTGGAAATAATAAATAACATAAAAAATATGGACAGTCGGCTACTTATAGCTAACTGTCCATTTTTTATTTGCATATTATTACTCTTCATATAAGAAGGCTATTTCTTCTTTAATTTCTTTCATATCTACGTAACACTCATTGTTCCAAATTGCAACCGGTATTTTTTCATCAAATGTGTATAGGAAGGTGTTTATATCATCTCCGAGTAAATATACGATGACCTTTTGATTGTCAGGATCCACTAGCCAGTATTCGCGCACACCTGCTTCGGAGTATTTGAGAAACTTGATAGTGTAATCTTTCTTTTTTGTGGAAGGTGATAGGACCTCAACAACTAAATCTGGTGCACCTTCTATATTTTTTCGCGAAATTTTACTTTTGTCACATACTACAAAAACATCTGGTTGAACAGCTGTTTTGCTATCATCCGCTTGCAAATGGACATCACAAGGTGCAACTGTAACAGAACAAGTGCCTTTGTTTTGTATAACGTGTTGCTTCAATTGAAAACCAATGTTAAAAGTGATTAGTTGGTGTTCGTGTGTGGCACCGGACATATCATAAAGGACTCCATCTATCAACTCTACACATGCATCCACCGGAAACGCTTCTAAATCTTCTCTAGTATATTCGCCCTGTGGTTTAGCCATATATTGGAATGCTGTCTCGCTGAATCTACTTTTGGAAGAAAGCACTCGCTCCAGTGCTAGCAATGTCTCGTAACGTGGCTTCATAGTAGTACCTGAAAAAATCTTTTGAATAGTGCTTATAGGTACACCTGAGAGGACAGAGAGTCTTTCGTTGCTATATCCAAGTTCCACTTTTCTTTTTTTCATTTCTTCGATATTCATAAAATACCTCCTGCATATTATCTCAGAGACTCTTCAAAGCGTGTCGTCAATTATTCTTGTTGTCTTTTGCATACCATAATTGTACCATTTTAATACCGTATCGCCAAACATATTCGTTCGACATATTTCGACAAGGGGTTGACAAGAAAATATTGAGGTGGTAATATTCAACTGAACTGAATATTATGCACGAGGCATTTTTTCGGAAGCTGGTTAGATTCCAGCACTGTGTCTCAGCAACCGTGATATCTACGAAAGGGATTGGCGTTTAATCGCAAGTCACTGGAGCATACGCTCTGGGAAGGCATCCTCGGTAGGCTATAAGGATTAAGTCGGTAGACCTGTCAGCCGTGCAAGTTCAATCAAGTCTTCTGAGGTAGGACGAGGGATTTTTTTATTTACAAAAGTAGATTTTGTATTATGGAAAAGTACTAGGCACCTGGAAGAAGGGTGCCTTTTTTATTTGTGAAATCACCATACGAAGACAACTTTTCATTCTCAAGGCGGCAGAGCCTTCTTAAAGCTCGCCGCCTCTCCTAAAGTAAACTAATAAATATTTATATATTTTGAGAATATAAGAGAAAGGAGAAACATGTCTGAAGTAAAAAAAGAAACTAATCAAATTCTTTTGACGAAAGAAGAACAAAAGCTAATTGAATTAATTAGAAAAATTGATTTCGGCGAAGCTAGGGTTGTTATAACAGATGGCAAACCAACGCGAATCGAAGAAATCAAAAAAAGTATCAAATTGTAGGAGACAAAAAATGGAGCTGACCAGAAAACTGGAGGGTTCTTGATTATTTAAACACATTATAGTGTTAGTAATCGAGAAGCCTTTTTTTGTTTACTAAATACATTTTAGAAAGGAAACAAAAAAATGAATGGAACAAACAAAAAACATTCAAAGCTCATTGCACTGCTAATGGTGTTTATGATGGTATTTACTATGATACCTACAATAGCATTTGCAGCAGAAGAAACTACTATTTATACGGGTACAAACTGGCCGTATAGTAACTATTATGTTCAAACTCTTTCGCTAAGTGGTGCGGAAGTAAGTTATATTGATGGTACTGATGTATATCTTGCTTCTAATACTGCAAAGGATGCAGAGATTACTCTTACTGTAACTGCGGGAGGAAGACAATCGGGAAATCTAGGTGTAAACTGGAATGATGACTCAACAAACACAAAAACGTACACAACAAACCTTGTGGATGGAGAAGATACAGTCAAGATTTATGCGTATAAAGCAAGTGGTGCGGGTGCTTCTAAAAGTGGGACTAAAACATTTAATATACATATTGCAGCACCTAATGAATCTCCAGTGCTTGCAGATGGATATTCCCCAGAGGCAGATGCTTATGTGACTTCAGGAGAAAACTTTGAACTTAATCTCAATAGTGTTTTCGGCGATGCAGATGGAGACACACTTTCCTACACTGTATCTATCGATGGAGGAAGTGCCACAGCAGTAAATCCAGCATATAGCTATCTGAATACTATCCCTGGCACATATACACTTAAGTTTACTGCTACAGACGGAAAGACTATGGCGGATGAACAACCAACTCACACAGTGGTTCTAACTGTAAAAAATTCCGAAGTAACGTATGGTGTTGGAATTACAGCTCCTAATGGTATTGCACCAAAATTCTATGCTGTAAATACTGTAAATAGCGGAACAGTTGTTAAGGGTGATGAATTATCATTCGAAAACAGCATTGTAGAAGTTCCTGAGAATATTTCAAGAATCATGTGGGAAGCGGATGGTATGGTAGGATTTAGTGCACCGGTTTCTGCAGGAACAGAAATAGACTTAGTTAAATCAACTTTTGATGTGAAGTTGGATTCAGGTGAAGCAGACGCTAATGCTTCCGTTACAATTACAGACAAAGATGGTGTTAAGGGAAATGGTACTGCAACTGATACATATTTATTACCTATAGCAGAAGGTTTTACTTATAAAGTGGCACCAAGCAATTCCTCTTATAACGCTATAGAGTTAACAAATCAGACACCTTCATCAGAAAAGACAGAAATTACATTAATACGTAAACATTTTACTGTAATTGCTCCGGCAGGTTCTATAGTTTCTGCGGGTACACTTAGCGGTTCATTTAGTTATAGTTTTTCTACTGCTATTAGTACAGAAACAGTAGGAGAAACAGTCGTTTACAAGTTTGCACCACTTAGTGGCAATGCGTTTGTTCGTGTTCAGCGTCCAGAGGACAAGGATGCTGTAACATATTGGGACTGGGCATCTTCAAAGGCAGATGGAAAGACCGTTACAATTACAGAAGATATGCTATTTATGAATGATTCATCAGATGATAAATTTGATGCAGATACTGTATATCGTAACTTCGAAAAGTATGCGCTTGACCTAGGCGACATCTATATGAACATCAACAATCAGGGCTATGTTAATTTAGAAGTTGGAGGAACAATGGGCTTAAACATGTTCAGAAACTGGCAGCCGATTGAAAGTTTTTCTAATTCAAAAATTTCACTTCCTGATTTTGATTATGAAATCATAAATATCGATGGAGAGGATGTTATTTCCATCGAACCTAATAAAAACAATACTGCGGCAGCAAAACTTACAGCTAATAACGAAGGTACTGCTATTGTTCTAGTAACTTACGATGCAATGTACAGCGACTCCACAGCATCCGGTGGAGGCGGAGGTGCAGGTGGTGGAAACAGATTATCTGCAATTTGGCCGGATCGTACAGGTGTATTTGTAGTAAGCGTTGGCAAAGATGGCACAGCAATTAAGAGCAATATGACATGCAATGGTGCGGTATTTGACGCTGAACATTCGCCTCAGTTCTATACAGGAGATGCGGGTGCTAGTGTTTCCTTTAAGCCAGATGAAGGAGTGACGGTAACTGTAAATAGAAGTACTGTTGGTAAGGAAACTCTTTCTTTTGGTAAATTTACAAGTAATGGTGTTACTGTTGATGAAGATGGAACAGTTACTGTTAATGGATTAACAACAGGTCGTCACATTATTAGATTTGAAAAAGACGGAGTTGCTTCCTATCAGGTAGTAACAGCACAGCAGGTAACTGCGAAATACTACGACAAAGACGGAAATGATATGGGAGATAATCCTGTATTCACTCCAGGTGAAAGTATTACAGTTAAAATAAAAGGTCTTACTAATCCAGCGGAAAAGTTTGCGACAAAATATAACTTTAACGCGCAGATAGTTTACACTGATGAAGTAGGTAATAAATATCAGAACAGCAGTGGTACAGGCTACGGAAGATATGACTTCAGTAGCACTGAACAGGTTATCACAGTAAATGTTCCTGCAGATTTTCAAGGTGATAAGATAGTTCTTAATGGTGCTATTCAAATGGGTGGTTTTGCAGGCGATGGCATAGGAAGTCATAGAAAGGTGAACTACGGCGTTGGCTCCGGAATGGCGACAGGCACTGGTGCAGGTATGGTACTTGGAACACTACCAGAACTATTGATTACAAGTGTTGCACATGAACACAGCTTTGTGAATGAAGTGGTTTCATCAAAAAATTTTGCGGATTTAGCTGACTTTAACAGTGGCACTACATACTATAAGAGTTGTGAATGTGGAAAAGCAGGAACGGAAACATTTACCGTTGGAGAAGAACTTGGAGCACAGGCAAAGGCAGACGCAAAGGCAGAAATCGAAGGCTACAAGAATCCTGCAGACTACAGAGACGCACAGAAGGCTGAATTAGAAGCAGCAATTGATGCGGCAAATGAAGCAATCGATGAAGCAGCTGATAAGGATGCAGTAGAAGAAGCAGTAGCAGAAGCTAAGGCAGCAATGGATGCTATCAAGACTGATGCACAGTTAACAGCAGAAGAAGAGGCAGCAGCGGCGGCAGCATTAGCGCAGGCTAAGGCAGAAGCAAAGGCTGAAATCGAAGGCTATAAGAATCCAGCTGACTACAGAGACGCACAGAAGGCTGAATTAGAAGCAGCAA
>JAFYLX010000185.1 GCA_017556895.1 Bacillota bacterium
CTTTAGGCCCGGGATAATTATATGTTCTATTTTTTCTTCAGGACAAATCGGGCAATAATAGCATTCGACGTCAAGTCCTCTGTATATTGCACCTTCAGAAATTATTTCCATAAAACTGCTATTGGAATATCCAACAGGCGTGTTTATCATGTACACAGTCTTCATATCGCCCAAAAGGCTTGGAATATAGTGGACGATTCCGCTTGCCGTTATGGCACTGGCGAAGAACTTTTTGACCCTGCCTGGCTTTAATGAAATGTCTAAGTCACCGTATTCTTTGCCAATTACGTCAGCTACTAACCTATAAATCTCGCTAGATTCTGCCCCATCGTTATATATTTCTTCTAAGCTCCTATAGACGCTTTTAGCGGCGCTTAGGTAGTTATACGCAATTCTATACCATCTTGATGTTTCCTCGTTTAAATCGATGATTTCATCCTTATTGGCTAGTATCCCCTCTTCATTCCAATATTCCCCTAAGTTGATGATTTTATCTACCGCACCTGGCGTCACCGGATCAATAATATGAGGGCTAGTGCCATCAATTATTGCTATTTTCTTGTTCTTTAGTAGTATACCGTCTAGTGAATTCTCATCTGCTGAACAATGTAGATAGTCAATATCTTCCCCTTTTTCCGCAAAATATATAGCAATTTTCTTCATAAATGTAGACTTACCTGTGCCCGGTCCGCCTTTGATGCAAATAATCTTGTTGGCTTCCCTTTGTCCTAAGATATATTTGTAGTACGAGAAAAACCCCAGCGGCGTGTTATTACCCGGGAAATAATGTCTTTCTATGGACAAAATAATACCTCCTTAACTAAGTATATTCCATACTATGCTAACGAGGTATTTTAGTGTTTGTATTTAGTTGTTTAGCTTAGAATTCCTGATTAGAATTCCTGGCTGTCCATCTGTTCGAACGGTGATCTTTCCTGTACAACTAGATTGCCAGTTAAAATTTCGTAGAATACTGTCTGTGTCATCATCATATATAGGTCTACGAATAGCATAGGAATAGATAACACTGCAGACACAACGATATACATTACGTCAGATGATAGGAAGTATCCAGCAAGTATTCCAGGAATTGACGCTAGGATGTACCAACCGATAAAAGATAAGCCCACTCCGAAGTATTTTAGCTTGTTGCCCTTCATAAGTTTTGAACTTGCTGCAAGGCACTGAGCTGAAGTCCACTCTGGGTGATCAACTCTTAAATAGAAGGCCTGGCTATATCTAAATGTTGCGATGATACCAGGGATTACGAATAATAGTGACCATAAGAAAATTTGTATTGCATACATTAAGTATAGCAAGATTCCCTTAAAGAACATGCTGAAACCTTCGAAAGTTAGAGCATAGTCTACTGTATGCTTTCTAAAGAAAGCAAGTAAGAACATCATCATTCCTAACATCAATGGCCCGCTAAGAATAAATTCGTAAACTGGACTTGCATATGAAACTGTAAAAGGAACAAGTTCACCAGTTACTAATTCAAATTCCTTAACTGAGGAGAAGAATAAGTCCAGTACACTAGGTATTACCGTTAAAAAAATAAAGTATATTACGACACCAAAGAACATTGCTACCCACTTTCCTCTAAGTGCAGTTCTAGCAATCTCTCTCATCTTCTTTGCAGATTCAAATACAATACGATTATTCATAATTTCTCCTTAATCCAAATACTTTAATCCATTATATCATCAAAACTTCCCATTGACAATGGCCAAAGCCGTGGCTATAATGGAGTCACGCTAGGGGAGCTACATGCTGAGACTTCCGGTAGAAAACGAATATATTTCGAGTTCTAAACTGGATAGACCCTCATAACCTGATACGGTTAGTACCGTCGTAGGGAAGCATTAATTTTTATTTTTTGGTTCCCCTCCTAATGTACAAGGAGGATTTTTTATGTCAGAAAGAAACAACACACTAAAGTCACTAGTACTATGCTCAGTACTAGTAGCACTTGCAGCCGCTTTAGGTATGATTAAGTTACTTCATCTACCTTACGGCGGTTCCATCACTCTATTAAGTATGCTAGCATGCACGCTATGCGGTTATTACTGCGGTTTAGCTAAGGGCTTAACAGCTGGGCTAGCGCTTGGTCTTTTGAATTTGGTCTTAGGCGGATACGTTGTACACCCTGTTCAACTTGTGCTAGACTATTTCTTAGCTTTCACTGCACTTGGTCTTTCAGGCCTAACTTACAAGTGGAAAAACGGTTTAATCCCAGGATACATCATCGGTGTATGTGGTAGATTCGTTTGTAGCTTCCTTTCAGGTTACATTTTCTTTGCTGAATATGCTCCTGAAGGAATGAACCCTGTCATCTATTCCTTTATTTATAACTTTATCTGTTTTGGCGTAGAAGCTATAATCACTGTTATTATTCTATCCATTCCTGCAGTAAAAAATTTCTTTATAACTTCAAAAGAAAGATTTTAACTGTATAATCTTGTTAAATTTATGACATTATCATTGATTAAGGTAAATGATAGTGATATAATATTTAGCGGTAAGTTTTTTGATAAAGAAAGGAAGTATTTAAAAGATGTATCAGACAATTAAGTACGAAGTAAAAGAAAACATCGGTTATGTTACAATCAACAGACCAGAAGCTTTAAACGCATTAAATAAAACAGTTCTAGAAGAATTACTAGACGTATTCACAAAGATCGGTACTGACGAAGAAGTTAAGGCAGTTATCCTAACTGGTGAAGGCAGATCTTTCGTTGCTGGTGCTGATATCGCTCAGATGTCCACTTTAACAGTTGCTGAAGGTAGAGCTTTCGGTGCTTTCGGTCAGAACGTTATGAACGTTATCGAAAACGTAGAAAAGCCAGTAATCGCTGCAGTTAATGGTTTCGCTTTAGGCGGCGGCTGCGAATTATCTATGGCTTGTGACTTCAGAATCGCTTCTTCCAAGGCTAAGTTTGGTCAGCCAGAAGTTGGTCTAGGCATCACTCCAGGTTTCGCTGGTACTCAGAGATTATCCAAGTTAGTTGGTAAGGGTATGGCTAAGATGTTAATCATGACAGCTGACACTATCTCCGCTGACGAAGCTTTAAGAATCGGTTTAGTAGAAAAGGTTGTAGAACCAGAAGAATTAATGCCAACTTGCGAAGCTATCGCTAAGAAGATCGCTTCCAAGGCTCCTATCGCTGTTGCAATGTCCAAGACTTGCATCAACAAGGGATATCATTTAGACATGTTCTCCGGTTCCGCTCTAGAAGCTGAAGCTTTCGGTGGCTGCTTCGGTACAGAAGACCAGAAGGAAGGCATGAAGGCATTCTTAGAAAAGAGACCTGCTGAATTCAAGAACAGATAATTAGATACATAAGCAAATTAATTAAAAACCCATAATCTTAGCAATTACGGGTTTTTTTGTTCCTTTATAGATACGACGGGTAATAATCTTGAAAAGCGATTCCGCAGACACAAGTATAATGTCCAAGGCAATTAGGAAGTTGAGTAGTTGTAATTCAAATATGTTTGAGTTGAAAGCGAGTTATTTGAATTCCCTACGAAACAAGTAATTGAATTGTAGACATTATTTGTGGCGAGGACTAAGCTTGAAAGATATATTATCCGTCCAAATCATAATAGAATACAAAAAGACCCTTAATCTTTCGATTAGGGGTCTTTAATTTGCTTATTTAAGAATTATAGTAAGCCACCGATCTGTACGAATAAAGGTGCGAATACTACTGCAACGATAGTCATAAGCTTGATTAAGATGTTGATGGATGGACCGGATGTATCCTTGAATGGGTCACCTACAGTGTCACCTACAACAGCAGCCTTATGAGGTTCGGAACCCTTACCGCCGTAGTAACCTTCTTCGATGTACTTCTTAGCATTGTCCCAAGCACCACCAGCGTTGGACATCATGATAGCCATCATAACACCAGAAGCTAATGCACCGCCTAGCATACCACCAAGAGCTTCAGCACCAAAGATGATACCTACTGCTAATGGAGCAACTACAGCCATTACGCCAGGAACAACCATTTCCTTAAGAGCAGCCTGAGTGGAGATATCTACACATCTAGCATAGTCTGGCTTGGAAGTACCTTCCATGATGCCCTTATCTTCTCTGAACTGTCTTCTAACTTCTTCGATCATCTTGTTAGCGGAGTTACCAACGGAATTCATTGTTAAAGCAGAGAATACGAATGGTAACATAGCACCGATGAATAGACCGATGATTACGATTGGGTCAAGTAAGGAGATGGATTCTAAACCAGTTACTGCAGCATAGGAAGCGAATAATGCTAATGCTGTTAATGCAGCGGAACCGATAGCGAAGCCCTTACCGATAGCAGCTGTTGTGTTACCTACAGCGTCAAGCTTGTCAGTAATTTCTCTTACTTCGTGAGGTAATTCGGACATTTCTGCGATACCACCAGCGTTATCAGATACTGGACCGTAAGCGTCAACAGCAACTGTCATACCAGCTGTAGATAACATACCTACTGCAGAAAGAGCGATACCGTATAAACCAGCGAACTGGAAAGCAACGAATACACCTACGCAGATTAGGATGATAGGCCACATTGTGGACATCATACCAACACCTAGACCGGAGATGATTGTTGTAGCAGCACCAGTCTGGGACTGTTCTGCGATCTTCTTAACGTGCTTGAAGTCACCGGATGTGTAAACTTCTGTGATCTTACCGATTGCAATACCAACTGCTAGACCAGCGATGATTGCGAATGCATAAGTGTAAGAACCAAGCATTTCCTTAGATAGGAATACAGTAGCGATTACTACTAAAATACCGGAAATATAAGTACCTAAGTTTAGAGCGTTTGCTGGGTTAGCACCTTCCTTACCTCTAACGCACATGATACCGATTACGGAAGCAATGATACCGATTGCGGAGATGATAAGTGGGAATAAAGCAGCAGTTTCTACGGAGAATGTAGCGCTACCGCCTGCTTCGTTAACAGCAACTGCAGCTAATGTGATAGCGGAAATGATGGAACCAACATAGGATTCGAATAAGTCGGAACCCATACCAGCAACGTCACCAACGTTGTCACCTACGTTATCTGCGATAACTGCAGGGTTTCTTGGGTCGTCTTCTGGGATACCAGCTTCTACCTTACCTACTAAGTCAGCACCTACGTCAGCAGCCTTTGTATAGATACCGCCACCAACTCTTCCAAATAATGCCATTGATGATGCACCAAGACCAAAACCTGTGATGCACTGAGTAACTGTAGCTAGGTCAAGAGCACAGATGATTGCACCTAAACCAAATAGACCTAAACCAGATACGCATAGACCCATTACAGCACCGGATCTGAATGCGATTTTTAGAGCCTTGTTCATACCGGATTCTCTAGCAGCGTTTGCTGTTCTAACGTTACCGTTAGTAGCAACCTTCATACCGAAGTAACCTGCTAATACGGATAAAAGAGCACCACATAGGTAAAGGATAGCAGTTGTCCAGCTCTTTAAACCAAAACCGATAAGAACGAATAAAACAGCGATTACGATAACCATTGTCTTATACTCTCTCATTAAGAACGCCATTGCACCTTCCTTGATGTAACCAGCGATCTCCTTCATTCTGTCTGTGCCTTCTTCAGCCTTCATGATCCAAGATGCTAAACAGAAAGCAACTAATAGACCAAATGCGGCTGCACAAACAATGAAAATTTTCATCATGATTGCATACCTCCTGTTCACTTGAAACGCTGAATAAGAGGTACTGTCTCGTACCTCTTACCCATCAAGTGAAAAAATTAAAATTTTAATTTAACAACTTATAAATGCGATTAACTGTTTATCAGTTTAATCTATTCCATCATAACTAAAGCGATAGAAAGAACAACGAATAATACCGCTGCAACTTCTGTTACTCTAGCTAAAATAGCTTCATAACCTTTGCTCTTCTTCTTACCGAAAAGCTGCTCAGCACCACCCGCAATTGAACCAGAAAGTCCAGCGCTGTTACCAGACTGTAATAGAACAGATGCGATTAGAATGATACTAGCTACTGCAAGTAAAATCATTAAGAAAGTCTTCATAATTCATCCTCCTAGTATTTTAACTCAATTAGTATACCATGTTGATATGCCAAAATCAAGTTAAAAGTTGATTATTTCAATAAATTTTAAAGGTTCTAAGCTGGCTCCACCAACCAAAGCTCCATCGATTTCTTCCATATTCATAATCTCCGTCGCATTTTCTGGTTTTACGCTACCGCCGTACTGAATAATAATCTTGTCGGCAGTTTCCATATCGTAAATTTCAGCAAGTGTCATTCTGATTAAATAACACATATCATTTGCCTGCTGAGCCGTAGCAGTCTTGCCAGTTCCGATTGCCCATACTGGTTCATAAGCAACAGTAACCTTAACTGCATCTTCTGCTGTTACACCCTCAAAAGCTGCCTTAGTCTGACTTGAAACAACTACTTTTTCATTACCTGCTTCTCTTTCTTCTAAAGTTTCACCTACACAAACTACAGGTAAAATCTTAGATTCTAGAAGAGCTTTTAATTTTAAATTAACTGTTTCATCAGTTTCTCCGAAGTACTGACGTCTTTCAGAGTGACCTACAAGGCAATAATCAACACCTAGTTCCTCAAGCATTGGAACTGAAATTTCACCTGTGTATGCCCCTTCCTTCGCAAAATGAACATTCTGAGCACCAACGCCGATGCCAGTTCCCTTAAATTCTTCTAATAATAAAGGTAACTGAGGATAAGGTGCGAATACAGCAGTTTTTACGTCTGTACCACGGTATAAAGTTTTAAGCTTCATTGCATATTCTTTTGCTTCTGCAATGCTCTTGTACATTTTCCAGTTTCCTGCAATAAAAGGAATTCTCATGATATTACCTCACATTAATTATTTGTCTTCTAAAACTGCAACACCTGGTAATTCCTTACCTTCAAGGAATTCTAGGGAAGCACCGCCACCTGTTGAGATATGAGTCATCTTGTCACCAAGACCAAACTGTTCAACAGCAGCAGCAGAGTCGCCACCACCGATTACTGTAATAGCATCGGATTCAGCTAAAGCCTTTGCAACTTCTAAAGTACCAGTTGCAAAGTTTTCCATTTCGAATACGCCCATTGGTCCATTCCAAACAACTGTAGCAGCTTTTGCAATTTCTTCCTTGTATAAAGCAACTGTTTCAGGACCGATATCCATACCCATCATATCAGCTGGCATATCTTCTCTCTTGCATACAAGAGTTTCTGTTTCGTTCTTGAATTCCTTAGCGCAAACAACGTCTACAGGAATAATCATCTTAACGCCTCTTTCTTCAGCCTGCTTTAATAACTGTGCTGCAAGATCGATGCTATCAGCATCAAGGATGGAAGTACCGATTTCTAGACCCATTGACTTGTAGAAAGTATACGCCATACCACCACCGATGATTAGTGTATCAACCTTATTTAATAGATTTTCGATTACAGAAATCTTGTCTCCTACCTTTGCACCACCCATAATAGCAACGAAAGGTCTCTTTGGATTTTCAACTGCTCCGCCAAGGAACTGGATTTCCTTTTC
>JAFYLX010000186.1 GCA_017556895.1 Bacillota bacterium
CTTAGCTTCTTTTTCATAAAACCTCTCCAAGCTATTCGCCTAAGTAAGCCTTCTTTACTCTATCATCTGTAAGCAATTCTTTACCTGGACCAGCCATTGTTATTCTGCCTGTTTCCATTACATATGCATAGTCTGATATTTCAAGGGCTGCCTTAGCATTCTGTTCAATCAATAACACATTTACTCCTGCTTCTTTGATCTGACGAATAATAGCAAAAATATCTTTAATTACTAAAGGAGCCAAACCTAAAGAAGGTTCATCTAGCATAAGTAGTTTTGGCTTTGCCATTAAAGCTCTACCAACTGCTAGCATTTGCTGTTCACCTCCAGAAAGAGTACCCGCAAGCTGCCATTCTCTTTCCTTCATTCTTGGGAACAACTCATATACCCATTCTCTATCTTTTTCGATCTCACTCTTGTCCTTACGTAAGTAAGCACCGATGGAAAGGTTTTCAGCAACTGTTAAGTCTGGGAATACCTTTCTGCCTTCTGGACATAAAGCAATACCAAGTTTTACGATTTCCTTTGTGTCCATCTTTGTGATGTCAGTACCATTCCAAAATACTGAACCATCAGCCTTGTCCACAAGACCCATGATAGACTTTAGAGTCGTTGACTTGCCAGCACCGTTTGCACCGATAAGGGAAATAATCTTTCCTTCTGGAATCTCTAAATCAATACCATCAAGAGCATGGATACCACCATAATATACATGTAAGTTTTTAATCTCTAACATTATTCATCCACCCCCAGGTAAGCTTCGATAACTTTAGGGTTATTCTGTATTTCTTCAGGGCTACCTTCGGCAATTAAAGTACCATGGTCAAGTACATAAATTCTTTCACAGATACCCATAACTACCTGCATGTGATGCTCAATCATTAATACAGATAGATCAAATTCGTCTCTAATCTTAGCAACTAATTCCATTAGCTCAACGGATTCCTGCGGGTTCATACCTGCAGCAGGTTCGTCAAGAAGTAATAGTTCCGGTTTTGTCGCTAACGCTCTCGCGATTTCAAGATGTCTTTGTTTACCGTATGGAAGTGAAGTGGCTAGGTCATCTTTGTTTTTCTCTAAATCAAACATTCTTAGAAGTTCAAGAGCTTCTTCGCGCATCTTTTCTTCTTCCTTCTTGTTTAATCTAAACGTAGCAGAGAAAACACCAGCCTTTAAGTTTGTATGCATTGCAACAAGTACATTTTCTAGAACTGTCATTCCCTTGAAAAGTCTAATGTTCTGGAAAGTTCTAGCAACACCAAGTTTAGTAATCTTGTCCGGTGTTAATAGCATCTTAGCTGTATATTTGCCATCGTTCTGACCTTTATACATTGCTTTCATTTTTCCCTGTGGGAAGTTTTCGATCACAGTCATGCCGCCTATAGATACGGCTCCGTTCGTTGGTGCATAAACGCCTGTAATTACGTTGAAGGCTGTAGTCTTACCCGCACCGTTTGGACCAATAAGCCCGATAATTTCACCTTTATCGACTCTAAGGTTTAGGTTGTTAACAGCAACTACACCGCCGAACTGCATTGTAACATCAGAGACACGAAGTATATTTTCTTTTTTCATTTTACTGTGCCTCCTTTACTGTTTCTGTGTGCTTTTTGTGTTTTTTAAATAAATTTTTAAATTTGTTAGGTATGTTCTTTATTCTACCTGGGATTGACTTAATCAGTCTAAAGAAGCCCTCCCATGAGAATTCCTTTGTACCCATGATACCCTGTCTATAGAATAATACGATTAACATGATAGCAATCGCGAAAACTACCTTTCTGAAACCAGGTCTCATAAAGTCAAACTCTAAACCGAAAGCACCACCCATATCTAGGAATCTTAGCCACCATTCAGAGCAAGCTACGAATAGGAATGCACCTAGAATGGAACCTGTGATGGAACCGATACCACCGATTACTACGATAAGTAATAATTCGTAAGTTAAGTTTGATGTGAACGGAGTAGATGTAATGGAGTTCTGGAACATCGCAAGAAGGGCACCGCCGATACCTGCGAAGAAGGAACTGATTACAAAGCTCCACTGTTTATGTTTGAATAAGTTTACGCCCATCGCTTCAGCAGCTATTTCGTCATCTCTAATAGCCTTGAATGCTCTACCATAAGAAGAGTTGATTAGCATAACGATGAATGCGATACATAATCCCGCAACGATAATTGGGAATAATGGTGAATTATATGAAGTAAAACTTCTTAGGATATTAGAACCGTTAGTTAAAGGTCCAAGCGTATTCCACTGGAAGAAAGCTCTAAAGATTTCTGCAAATCCTAGTGTAGCGATTGCAAGGTAGTCACTCTTTAGTCTAAGTACCGGAATACCGATTAAGAATGCAACGATTGCAGCTAACACGCCTGCAAGCAGCATTGGAAGGATGATTCCGATGAATTCACCAATTGCAACTCCAGCTTCTCCCATTACGCCACCAAGAGCATTACCAATAACTTCAGGAACGGAGAACTTAATCCATCCACCATCGAAGTACTGATATACGTTAGGTCTCATAGCCGCTGGGATAGTTAATACCGCATAAGTATAACCACCGATAAGCATGAAACCTGCCTGACCTAGTGAGAATAGTCCAGTAAATCCATTTAATAAGTTAAGAGCTACCGCAACAAGTGCATAGATAGAACCCTTTTCAATAACCGTGAACATCATGCTTAGTCCAGAAGATGGAGAAACAGTCATGCTTCCAACCTGTACAAAAACTAAGAATGCAATAAGTACAAGTATGCTAAGGAGATTTTTTTGTTTTCTAGTTAATTCTTTATTCATCACGCTCTCCTCCCCTTATACCTTATCGATGTTCTTTTCACCGAATAGACCTGTTGGCTTAACCATTAGGATGATGATTAAAAGAACGAATGTAAACGCATTAGAGAATGTTGTCCAACCAAGACCCTTGATGATGTTTTCGCAGATACCGATAACGAAAGCACCAATAACCGCTCCTGGGATGGAACCGATTCCGCCGAATACTGCTGCTACGAACGCCTTAAGACCAGGCATGGAGCCTGATGTAGGCATTACGCCAGTATAGTTTGTAAAGTAAAGGATTGAACCAACAGCAGCAAGGAAAGAGCCAATTATGAATGTAGTTGTGATTACTCTGTTGATATCGATACCCATAAGTTTAGATGTTTCAAAGTCTCTAGATACCGCTCTCATAGCCATACCGATCTTTGTGTGTTTAATTAGCATTACTAAAGCAACTACTAATGCGATAGTTAAAAACGGCGTTACGATTGTAACCATTTTTGTGTGCGCACCAAAAATCTCTACAGTCTGAGCAAGCCATGGAATCGTAGGGTAAGTCTTTGTAAGACCACCTGTGATGTATAGAGCTGCGTTTTGCAATAAATAGCTGACACCGATTGCAGAAATCATGATTGACATTCTAGGTGCTGATCTTAGTGGTGCATAAGCAACCTTTTCGATCGTACATCCTAAAACAACTGTGAATATGATGATAATCGGAATTGATAACATCATTGGTAAATCTGCTGCCAAATAAACCATAGTCAAACCAGCGATCATAAACATATCACCGTGGGCGAAGTTGATAAGTCTTAGGATGCCGTAAACCATAGTATAACCGATGGCGATTAGGGCATACTGTCCGCCTACAGAGATACCTGCCAGTATGTACGGTAAGTTCTCTACGAAAAAGTTCATTTTTTACCTCCAAAATTACTGTGATTTATAGTCCATTGCAAGGGCCGATACCCTCATAAGGCAAGATACCCGCCTTTGCAATGGTATTTTTAAGGTTCTCTTAAATACAACGATAAGCGGGAGAGTTTTCTCCCGCTTTTCATTGTATACAAAGATATTTAATTATACATTATAAACAAGTAAATTTCAACCGTTTGACAGTATTTTATCATTTACTTAAGAATCTTACTGAGCAACTGTCTGAGTAGCTACGTATTCCCAAGTACCTTCTGCAGTGTTACATTTCTTAACTACTGCTTCAGTTCTGTCTGCGTCACCAGTTTCTGTGAATACAACCTTACCGCATACGCCTGTATATTCAACTGTTGGTAATGCCTTTAATACTGCTGCAGGGTCACTGGAGCCAGCTGCCTTGATAGCTTCAAGAGCAACATAGTAAGCGTCATAACCCATTGCTGTTACAGCTGCTAATTCGGAGTTACCACCGTTGTTAGCTAGGTTAGTGCTGTCGCCTTCAATCCATCCCTTGATGCCCTTATCGAAGTCAGGGTCTCCACCTTCCTGGTAGAAAGTAGTAACGATGATTTCTAGGTCTGTTCCCTTAGCTGCGCCTGTGATAACGTTGGAGTCCCAAGTATCAGATGCTAAGATTGGCATACCAAGCTTCTGAGCCTGAGCCTGGTTGATGATTAGAGCTGCAGCTTCTGTGGATACTGGTGAGAAGAATACGTCGCAACCAGCCTTCTTAGCGTTTGCTACGTAAGCTGCGAAGTCGGAGTTACCCTGTTCGAACTGTTCTTCTACTACAGTTCCGCCTAATTTTTCGAATGCGTCTGAGAAGTAGTTAACTAGACCTACGGAGTAGTCATCACCCATCTTGGATAAGCAGTAAGCCTTCTTGCTACCGTGTTCCCAAGCATAGTTTGCAAGTACTGTACCCTGGAATGGGTCAAGGAAGCAAATTCTAAAGTAGTTAGCTGCTGCTGTTACCTGAGGGTTTGTACAAGTTACGCCCATTGCAGGAACGCCAGCTTCGTCAAATGTAGGACCAGCTGCGATTGCACAAGCAGAACCGTATGTACCTAATACGATGGATACGCCCTGAGAAACTAAAGATTCAGCTGCTGTGATAGCCTTAGCAGGGTCTGATTCGTTGTCAACCTGTACTAACTTAACTGTGTAAGTTTCGCCATTAAGTTCAATTGTTGGTGTTTCTTCGTTTGCGTACTGAATACCTAAAGCTTCCTGCTTACCACCAGCACCATTGTCACCAGATGCAGGTTCGAAAACGCCGATTTTGATAACCTTATCATCTCCGCCGCCACAACCAGCGAACATTGTAAATACTAATGCAAGCACTAGC
>JAFYLX010000187.1 GCA_017556895.1 Bacillota bacterium
CCGTTTGACTACGAAAATCAAATGCTTTCCCTAAGACCGGGCATGGAAAAAGGCAGAAACGATATCATTAGAAAACTGGTAGACATACAATATAATAGAAACGACCTTTCTTTCGAAAGAGGAACTTTTAGAGTGAGAGGGGATATTATAGACATTTATCCAGCGGGATCTGAATCTGCCGTTAGGGTAGAACTTTTTGGAGACGAAATAGAATCCATAAAAGAGATAAATCCTGTAACCGGAGAGATAACGGGTAAACGTGACCACATCGCCATTTTCCCGGCATCTCACTATGTAACATCACCTGAAAACATGGAGAAAGCTCTAAAAACTATCGATGAAGAACTTGAAGAGCGAATCCAGTGGTTTAAAGATAGAGGAAAGCTCCTAGAGGCACAGCGTATCGAGCAGAGAACTCGTTACGACCTTGAGATGCTTAGAGAGGTAGGTACTTGCAAGGGTATCGAAAACTACTCAAGACACCTAAACGCACTTCCGGCAGGGACTAGACCATATACTCTAATCGACTATTTCCCAGAAGACTTTCTGATTATGATAGACGAATCCCACGTTATGTTGCCACAGCTACGTGCAATGTACGAAGGCGACCGTTCAAGAAAATCATCATTAGTGGATTATGGGTTTAGACTTCCGTCAGCACTAGACAATAGACCGCTTAAGTTCGATGAGTTTAACGGACTAGTGAATCAGATAATGTTCGTAAGTGCGACTCCATCGCCGTATGAAAAAGAACAGTCAGGCGGAGTTGATGCCGAGCAGGTTATTAGACCGACAGGGCTACTAGATCCACCTATCGAAGTTGTGCCGACAGAGGGTCAGATTGACCACCTAATAGGCGAAATTAAAAAGGTAACAGACAGAGGCGAAAAAGTCTTTGTGACTACCCTAACAAAAAAGATGGCAGAAAGTTTAACTGACTATCTGAAGGGGGTAAATATAAAGGTAAGATATCTGCATTCCGAGGTTGAAACTCTTGAAAGACTTGAAATTTTAAGAGATCTTAGAATGGGAGTTTTTGACGTGCTAGTTGGTATTAACCTTCTTAGAGAAGGTCTCGATATACCAGAGGTATCCCTTGTCGCAATCCTAGATGCAGACAAAGAGGGCTTCCTTCGTACAGAAACTTCTTTAATCCAGACTATCGGTCGTGCCGCAAGAAACGTTAATGGCAAGGTTATCATGTACGCGGATAAGATTAGCAAAGCCATGAAAGCGGCAATTGAAGAAACCGATAGAAGAAGAACTATTCAAAAGAAATATAACGAGGAGCATGGCATCACACCAAAATCCGTTTCAAAATCCATTCGTTCCGTTATCGAGGCTACTCATGCAAGCGAAGAGGAATCTTCATACAAGGGCAAGAATCCTTCTGAATTAACTAAGAAAGAGCTAATGGAATACATCAAGAAACTGGAAGGCGAGATGAAACAGGCAGCCAAAGATCTGCAGTTTGAACGTGCGGCTCAGCTTCGTGACCAGATATTTGAATATAAAGTTAAACTATGAGGAATTTTATGCAAAAAGATATAATTATTAAAGGCGCAAATGAAAACAATTTAAAGAATTTATCCGTGACTATTCCTAGGGATAAGTTTGTTGTGCTTACAGGTCTTTCCGGGAGCGGCAAATCATCCCTCGCTTTTGATACAATTTATGCGGAAGGTCAGCGTAGATATATGGAGAGTTTATCATCCTATGCGCGTCAGTTCCTTGGCCAGATGGAAAAGCCGGATGTCGAATATATCGAAGGCCTTTCTCCGGCCATTTCCATAGACCAGAAGACGACTAGTAGAAACCCTCGTTCTACAGTGGGTACGGTTACAGAAATTCATGACTATCTTAGACTTCTATATGCGAGAATAGGTAAGCCACATTGTCCTATTTGTGGAAAAGAGATTACAAGCCAATCCGTTGACCAGATAGTTGATGCTATTATGGAGTTTGAGGAAGGCACAAAGCTATTAGTTCTGGCGCCTGTAGTAAGAGGCAGAAAAGGTGAGCACGAGAAGGTCCTCGAAAAAATAAGAAAAGAAGGTTTTAGCCGCGTGAGAATTGATGGCGAAGCGTTCTTGCTCGATGAAGACGAAATAAAGCTTGAAAAGACATTCAAGCATACTATTGAAATCGTTATAGATAGAATCGTAGTAAAACTGGGACAAGAAGGAAGAATCTCAGAAGCCTGTGAACTAGCAATGTCACATGGCGAGGGGCTGGTTAACATCATTGGTGACTACTACGATTGGCACTATGAGAAGACTTTTAGTAGCAAGTTTGCGTGCCCGGACCACGGCGTGAGTATTGAGGAATTAGAACCTAGAATGTTTTCCTTCAATGCTCCTTTCGGCGCCTGTACTGTTTGCAACGGCATCGGTTACACTCAGAAGTTAAATCCGGACAAGATTATAAGATACGACCTTAGCATTCCAGATGGAGCCTTAAGTACAGTATTCGGATCCATGGAATTTAGTGGGTTTTATCGCCAACAGGTGAATGCATTGGCTGCGGACCACGGCGTGGATATCAACAAGCCTCTTGTGGACCTGCCAGACAAGTTCGTTCAGGAACTGTTATACGGAACAGGCGACAGAAACCTAGTGTACTATTATGTGAGCAACAATACAGGATCTAAAACCCTAATGAATAGACCTTTCGAAGGCGTTATTAACAATATCGAAAGACGATATAGAGAGACTACGTCAGATTACTTTAAGAACAAGATGGACGAGTACATGTCTATCGACCTATGTCCTTCCTGTAACGGTAAGAGGCTAAAGCCGGAAGTCCTAGCGGTAACTGTAGGCGGAATCAATATTGCGGATCTTTCCGAGATGTCCATCAAGGAAGCACTGGAGTTCGTAGAAAGCCTAGAACTTACAGAAAAGGAAGCAAAAATTGCACATCAAGTACTAAAGGAAATCAAGGCAAGACTCAAGTTCTTAATCGATGTAGGCTTAGATTATCTAACATTAAGCCGTGCTGCAGGAACTCTTTCCGGTGGCGAATCTCAGAGAATTAGACTAGCTACGCAGATCGGTTCCAGCCTTGTAGGTGTGCTATATATCCTTGACGAGCCGAGTATCGGTCTTCATCAAAAGGATAACGAGAAACTTCTTGGCACACTTAGACACCTAACGGATATCGGTAACACCCTAATTGTAGTTGAGCACGACGAAGACACGATGTATGCTGCGGACCATATCATCGATATAGGCCCGGGCGCCGGAGTCCACGGTGGCGAGCTTGTGGCTCAGGGCACGGTGGACGATATCAAGGCTTGCAAGGAGTCTTTGACAGGGCAGTATTTATCCGGAGAAAAGAAGATTTACGTTCCGACTAAGAGAAGAGAAGGCAACGGAAAGACCCTTACTATCAAGGGGGCTAGACAGAACAACCTTAAGAACGTAGACGTGGACATTCCTCTCGGCAAGTTCGTATGTGTTACAGGTGTATCAGGCTCTGGCAAGAGTAGTTTGATTAACGAAATCCTATATAAGGGTGTTTCGAAAATTACAAACAAAACTTTAGAAGAGCCGGGCGAACACGACGAAATCCTAGGAATCGAAAACATCGATAAGGTGATCGACATCGACCAGTCTCCAATTGGAAGAACACCTAGATCTAACCCAGCAACATATACAGGAATGTTTACGGGCATTAGAGATCTATTTGCAAACCTTCCTGAAGCTAAGATGAGAGGCTTCGGAAAGGGAAGATTTAGCTTTAATGTTAAAGGTGGGCGTTGCGAAGCCTGCAGTGGGGATGGTATAATAAAGATTGAAATGCACTTCCTGCCTGATGTTTACGTACCTTGTGAGGTGTGTAAAGGTCACAGATACAACAGAGAGACTCTAGAAGTTAAATATAAAGGCAAGAGTATTTTTGATGTACTTGACATGAGTGTCAGTGAGGGAGTAGAATTTTTTAAGAACATACCTAGTGTTGCTAAGCAACTTAAGACTCTTGAAGAAGTTGGACTTGGCTATATTAAGCTTGGACAACCTTCCACACAGCTTTCAGGCGGTGAGGCACAGAGAGTTAAGCTTGCTTCTGAACTTTCCAAGAGAAGTACAGGCAAAACACTATATATTCTTGATGAGCCGACTACGGGCTTGCATTTTGCCGATGTAGACAAGCTGATTACAGTTTTAGATAGGCTAGTAGATGCAGGAAACACAGTAGTAGTAATAGAACACAATCTCGATGTTATCAAGAGAGCGGACCATATTATTGATTTAGGACCTGATGGTGGAAGCAGGGGTGGCACTATTGTAACAACGGGAACTCCTGAAGAGGTTTCCAAGTGTGAGGAATCCTACACAGGACAATTTTTAAAGAAGCTTTTATAGCAGAGAAAACGGAGGCATCCAAATGGATAAAAAAATGAATCTGACCATGCTGACTGACTTTTATGAAATCACCATGGCTAACGGTTATTTTGAAACAGGTATGGCGGATAACATAGCTTACTTCGACATGTTCTTTAGACGTGTACCGGACGGAGGCGGCTATGCCATTATGGCTGGTGTTGAGCAGGTAATTGATTACCTAAAGAACCTAAAATTCACAGAAGAAGACGTTGAATTCTTAAGAAATAAAGGTATTTTCTGCGAAGAATTCCTTGAATATTTAGCCAACTTTGAGTTCACGTGTGACGTTTGGGCGGTTCCTGAGGGAACACCTATTTTCCCACACGAGCCAATCTTAACGGTTCGCGGACCTGTTATTCAGGCACAGTTTATCGAAACGATGATTCTGCTTACAATCAACCACCAGAGTTTAATTGCAACAAAGGCAAGCAGAATTGCGAGAGCTGCGATGGGAAGACCTGTAATGGAATTCGGTACTAGAAGAGCTCACGGCGGAGACGCTGCTATCTATGGTGCGAGAGCGGCATATATCGGCGGCTGTGCAGCAACAGCATGTACTATTGCAGACAGAGATTACGGAATTAAGTCAACAGGAACAATGGCCCACAGCTGGGTTCAGATGTTCCCTGATGAATACTCTGCATTCAAAAAATATGCAGAAATCTATCCAGAAAACTGCACGTTGCTGGTAGATACATATAACGTCCTAAAATCCGGTGTTCCAAATGCCATCAAGGTGTTTAAGGAAATGAAGCCTGCCAAGATGGGCATCAGAATCGACTCCGGTGACGTAGCTTACTTAACTAAGAAGGCAAGAGTTATGCTTGATGAAGCAGGACTTCAGGACTGTCAGATTGTAGTATCCAACTCTCTAGACGAATACATCATCAGAGACGTTATCATGGAAGGCGCTTGCATCGACTCCTTCGGCGTTGGCGAAAGACTTATCACAGCTAAGTCTCAGCCTGTATTCGGCGGCGTATATAAATTAGTAGCTTTAGAAACTGACGGTGTTGTTGTTCCAAAGATTAAGATTTCCGAAAACATCGAAAAGATTACTAACCCTGGTTTCAAGAATCTATTCAGACTATACGACAAGGAAACTGGTAAGGCTAGAGGTGACGTAATTACACTTGCACAGGAAACTGTTCCTGAACAGGACGAATACGAAATCTTCGACCCTAACGCAGTATGGAAGAGAACTACAGTAACAAACTACTATGTAAGAGATCTTCACGTTCAGCTTTTCGACAAGGGCAAATGCGTATACGAAAGCCCATCCGTAGACGAAATCAGAGAATACTGCCAGCAGCAGCTAGAAACTCTATGGGGCGAAACTCTTCGTTTCGAAAACCCACAGACTTACTACGTAGACCTTTCTCAGAGACTATGGGATATGAAGAACAACCTTCTTTCAGGCCACTCCAAGAAATAGGCTACCGAGAATGTGAACTGCCGGATGGACAGCCAATTGCAGATACGAACTGCCGGATGGACAGTCCGCTGGAGGTAAAAGTAATAAGGTGTTAAGAATTTGTTAATGTTTTACGTACAAATGTATGGTACAATGGTGTTGTGTTTAATCACAGCACCATTTTTATTTGCAAACACTAAATCCGGTAAGTGCACTTAGATGCAATAGAGTGTCGAGGCGCATTAGGATAAACAAGGATTAACCTAGATAATGGTTAGCACAGACAAGGATTAGTATGAAAACAATTTACATCTTACTTACTAGGAGCACAACTATATGTTCCAAGGTTGTATATATGGCAACGAGAAGTGAATACACACACTCTGCCATCTCCTTAGACAAGAATTTTGACAAGTTATATACATTTTCCAGAAGGCATAAACGCTTGATGTTGCCTGCAGGCTTCGTGGTAGAGAGTGCATACCAGGGAATAATGGGAGACTCCGACGATATGAACTGCGCTGTTTACGAGTTGAAAATCTCAAGTCATGCATACAAGAAGCTTGTTAGAATGCTTAGACATATGGACTACCATAAAAACAAATATAGATACAGCATATTAGGTTTGATATTTATTTTCTTCAACAAATCTTACCAACGCAAAGGCTACTATTTCTGCTCCCAGTTTGTGCATTACGCACTTACTGAATCCGGCGCCATAGAGGACTCAAGATGTTCATCTTTAATAAAGCCAATGTATCTGGGAGAGCTTCCGGAGGCAAAGGAAATCTTCAAGGGCAAAATCAGCCAACTCAGAAGCAACTGGGAAGACGTGCAGAAAGAAACTTTATCTGCGGTATAGAATGAAACCGAGGCATATATAAAAATAAAAAAGAGGCTTATGCAACTGTGAAATCGTCATGCATAATGCCTCTTTTGTGTTGATTCTAAAGTTCCTTGTGTAACACGCTTGCTGTAGCGTGTACCATTGCATACTTCCTATAACGCACTCGTTATAGAGTATTTGATGCGTTAAGCACGTTCTTAATCTTGTGCTGAACCATTGACTTGATAGCGTCTCTACCAGGGCCTAAGAACTTACGAGGGTCGAATTCTGCAGGGTTTTCAAGTAAAGCCTTACGAACTTCTGCAGTCATTGCAAGTCTAAGGTCAGTGTCGATGTTTACCTTACAGATACCGTACTTAGTAGCTTCTCTAATCATTTCTTCAGGAACGCCCTGAGCGCCAGGGATGTTACCTCCGTACTGGTTACACTTGTCTACGAATTCCTTTAATACAGAAGATGCACCGTGGAGTACAAGTGGAGTATCTGGGATTAATCTATGGATTGTCTGTAATCTTTCGTAATCTAGATAAGGTTCACCCTTAAACTTGTATGCACCGTGGCTTGTTCCGATAGCGATAGCTAAGGAGTCAACGCCAGTTCTTTCTACGAATTCAGCAGCCTCATCAGGGTCTGTGAAAGTAGCGGAACGTTCATCAACCTTAACGTCGTCTTCAACACCAGCTAACTTACCAAGTTCTGCTTCTACTACTACGCCATGAGCGTGAGCGTATTCAACAACCTGCTTTGTAAGCTTGATGTTTTCTTCAAAAGAGTGCTTGGAACCGTCGATCATTACTGATGTGAAACCGTCGTCGATACACTTCTTACAGATGTCGAAGTCTTCGCCGTGGTCAAGGTGAAGTGCGATATCAAGACCTGTGTCAAGGATAGCAGCTTCAACTAATTTTGTTAAGTAGGCAGGCTTTGCGTACTTACGAGCACCGGCAGAAACCTGAAGGATAAGTGGAGACTGTTCTACCTGAGCAGCTTCAACTATACCCTGAATGATTTCCATATTATTTACGTTAAAAGCACCGATTGCATAATCGGAAACTAATGCCTTTTTAAACATTTCTTTTGTTGTTACTAATGCCATTTTTAACCTCCAATTTCATTCATGGATTACAATCTAATATATTATACAACAAAATTACATTATTTAAAAGATGGCATTTCTGTTTTCCTCGTTGTAATCATCATAAGTAAGTCCATCAGCAGAGCTTAACATTGATAACATTGGGCCAATTCTCTGGGCTATTGTGCTTAAATCGGGGATGGAATTAACAGTGGAGCTTAATTTGTCTATCCTGTTTAGTGTCTCAGTTATTCTATGTAAATCATAAAATATGTTACTTTTCTTATTAAGAATCAAAAATAAAAGAACGATACCTATAACATTGGGGTCTTTGGACATAACACTTCCTCCTAACATATAACAATATATGAAAATTTGAAGAGTAGGGTGCATAAGATATATAAAACAAAATTGGAGGGTTTCGATGGATTTGAATGACAAAACTATAGCAGAAATGGCGGCGCAACTAGGATTATCAGGGAAAAGAGTTTCTTCAGGGCAGAAAGGATTGCAGAGCCAAAGCCTTGCAAGCCAATTAGGCGTGTCGAAAAGAGACATAGAACACCTATCGTCTAAAAGCGATGCAGAGCTGGAAAGAGAAATACTCAAGGTCAAAGAGCAGCTAAAGGCAAACAACGTAAGTTATGAGAAACAGGTAGCGATGCTTAGAAGTATCGCACCGATGCTAGATCCTAAGCAGAGGGCAAGACTCAACAAGGTCATGGAGATCCTTAGAAGATAAATAAAAGGCTACCGCATATGCGATAGCCTTATAACCTTTTAAATGATATAAACTTTTATAGTCCTTTGATTCTCATTGCGACTTCAAGCTGGCTCATACCTGCTTCGAAAGTGATAGTTCCGCCTATAGGAATCTGCTCTGGATCTGAGATTCCGTTGTTTAGACAGACGTTAGCGTAATCATAATAGTCTTCGAATAGCCCTGCGTTTACAGCACAATCAACGATTGCTGTAGCGCTGTTACCTTCAAATGTTACAGTAACGTCATTTGTCAATAGACCGTTGCTACCCCATACTGCAGCTGATCCGTCAGAGCCTTCGGATTCACCGGATGGTTCGTCGTTACCCTCGCTGGAAGGTTCATCGTTACCTTCTCCTTCGGACTCACCGGATGGCTCGTCGCTAGGAGTATCAGCAGGTTCTTCATAAACTGTAGCGTTGTTATTTTCGTCAATAATCTCTTTAGGATACTCTACGATTGCTGCAAGCCTCCACGCGATGATAAGCGCGGCGATCAGCAATATCCCAAGAGCAATTAATATATCACTTTTATCATATAAAAAATCTTTAAATTTATTCATAATCTCCTCCATATTTTAGACACATACATTTTAGCAGAATAATACTTTTTTCTCAAGGTGTTTTGGTGTATAATGTGTGATATGATAAAATTAACAATTGGAGAAAATCAAGGGAATCAGAGACTAGATAGATTCCTTAAAAAGTACTTTGCGAAGGCATCGCTAGGATATATATACAAGCTTATCAGAAAGGACGTTAAGGTAAACGGCAAACGTAAGACTCAGGAGACAATCCTGGAAGTAGGAGATGAGCTTGTTATTTATATTTCCGAAGAAGAAGCGAAGAGTCTTCAAAAGGAAGTTAAAAAGGTAAATGCAAAGAAGCAGTTTACAGTAATATACGAAGATGAGAACATCTTGATTGCACAAAAGCCTTTCGGCCTTCTAACTCACGGTGATGGCCGCGAGAAGAAGAACCACCTTGCAAATCAGGTTATCGACTATCTGATTTCCACAGGTGAGTATGATCCGAGAGTGGACAGGACTTTTACGCCATCCCCTGCCAATAGATTAGACCGAAATACTACGGGTCTTGTAATCTTCGGCAAGAAGGCGGCTGCGCTTCAGGAACTGAACACAATGATTAGAGAACGTGATGCTATCGAAAAGATATATATGACTATCGTTTCGGGCAAGGTTGAAGGAGGACTTCAGCTTCGTGACAGCATGGTTAAGGATGAGAGAACTAACGTGGTTACGATCACGGCTGACGAAGACGGCAAGAGCATGGAGACAGACATCACACCTATTGCCTACAGCAACATGGGTAAGCCATACACGTTGGTGGAAGCGAAGATTAGAACAGGTAGAACTCACCAGATTAGAGTTCAGCTTGCAGGGGCAGGATACCCTATCATCGGTGATATCAAGTACGGCAAGCCGGTAATCAATAACTACATGAAGTCAAAATATGACTTAACTACGCAGCTTTTACACGCTTACAAGCTTGTATTTGCTGAGTGTCGTCAGGATGGACCACTTGCATACCTTCAGGGCAAAGAGTTTGTGTGTCCACTACCTGATAGATTCGAGAGAATAAAAACAGACATTTTTGGATAAAATCAAGGAGAGAATAAATGAAAGAAGCCTTGGGTTGGATTAGAGATATAGGTATTGCATTAGTGATAGCTGCGATAATTTTAACTTTCTTTAAGCCGATTATCATACAGCAGGAATCCATGCAGCCTACATTCTACTCAGATGACTACGTAATTATTAGCAAACAAGCATACACACTATTTGGAGACGTTGAACGTGGTGATGTTATCGTCTTCAAGTCCGATCTTTTAGATGGAGAAGGCAACTCAAAACATCTAATCAAGAGAATCATCGGAATCCCTGGTGATACAATCGAAATCAAAAACGGTTTAGTTTACAGAAACGGTGAGAAATTAGAAGAAGACTACGTTAACGAAAAGAGACAGTCCGGCGAAATGGAACCTATCATCGTTGAAGAAGGCAAACTGTTCGTTCTTGGCGACAACAGAAGAGTAAGCCAGGACAGCCGTTCCGAAGAAATCGGCCAGATTGACCAGGAAACAATCGTAGGGAAGGTAGTTTTAAGAATTTTCCCATTCGATAAGATTCAGACATTCTCATAAACCATTGCCAAGGCACAAGGGGCCAGGATGAAAAAAGCGATACTATATTCTATATCGGCAATAATAGGGATAGCAGCGGGAATTCTTCTTCACTGTTCCTTTATGGTGACCAGCGCACACGGGGTTCTTATGCTACCCACTATAGAGCCCGGTCAGACGGTGGTAATCTGCCTGCTTGATAAGGATGTAGAAAAAGGCGACGTGGTTGCCTATATACCGCCATACTATACTTTGGATGGCGAGGGCAATATTGTGTTTCGCAGGGTTGAAGACGACGGAAAGGGCAAAGAGTCTGATAGGACGATGGGCCAAGAAGGACAGATTCTTTTGACCTGTGATACCAACATGACAGAAAACCACAATGTTAAGATATCTAAAGAAGAACTATTAGGAACTGTCATCCTGTGGGATGACGTTCTAAAGCGGTTACCTTTCTAGATTATATAGGAGAAATATATGGCAAGAAGAGAAAGAAAACTTGTTGCAAACAATAAAAAGGCTAGACACGATTTCTTCATTGAAGAAGTGTACGAAGCGGGCATTGTTCTTACAGGGACAGAGATTAAGTCCGTTAGACAAGGCAAAGTAAGCATCAAAGAAAGCTTTGCCAAGATCGAAAACGGCGAAATGATCCTTTACGGTATGAATATCAGCCCATACGAGCAGGGTAACAGATACAACGTGGACCCTCTTAGACCTCGTAAGCTTCTACTACATAAGCAAGAAATCAGAAAGCTGATCGGTTACACGACAATCAAGGGTCTAACTTTAGTTCCGCTTCAGATGTATATAAATGAAGACGGTCGTGCTAAAATCGAGATTGCGGTTGCAAGAGGTAAGAAACTATACGATAAGCGTGATGATATCGCAAAACGCGATGCGCAGCGCGACATGGATAGAAGCATGAAAAACAGATACTAAAAATTGCTAGCTGCATTGCATGGTGGCGGTGCAGCCAGCGATTTGCATTGCACCTGATAATGTGATATAATGCATATCGCACACATGGGGGTGTAAAGGTTTCGACGGGGGTGTAGAAGCCGGATAAGCGAGCGGTAGTTTGTCCAGTCTACCTTAAAAAGGACACGTTAAATATAAACGCTAAAAATAATAACACATTCGCATTAGCAGCTTAGTTCTGCACCGCGCGTCAGCCTGGGTTTACCTGTAGGCTCAGAATCTGGCGTCGACTATACAGGAAAACTCTGTGGGAGTTCTCGGTACCATAGGGGACTTACGAGATAGCTGATTTCATAGCCTGTTAATGGGCGCTGGAAGAGGCGAAATTTTAAATCATTAACTGCGCTCGGAGAAAGTCCTGTGGAAATGCTTTCGGACGTGGGTTCGACTCCCACCATCTCCACCAAACCCGGGATAGTGGATTAAAACTGCTATCCCTCTTTAATTGCAACGGAAGGCAATCAAACCAAGGGTTTCGATTGCCTTTTTACATATAGATAAAAGACAACAAAAATGGTATAATTATATAAAGAAATAAATTAATTCAAAGGAGTAAGGGATGACTCTTGATAACAAATTAAACATTTCAAATTCTGTTGATCTTGCCAGGGAAGAAGAGAGAATTAGTAAAAAGAAAGCTCTTGAACTTTTCGAAAGTGGAAGACTTGATGAAATGGAAGCCGGAAGTTTTGGCGCATTAAAAGAAATACATAAAGCATTGTTTGAAGATTTGTATGACTTTGCAGGTGTAATTAGAGATGTGAATATTGCAAAAGGCAATTTTAGATTTACTCCGGTTATGTATCTTGAAGCGGCTTTGGGTAATGTAGAAAAAATGCCCCAGACTACTTTTGATGAAATTGTTGAAAAATATGTAGAAATGAATGTTGCACATCCATTTAGAGAAGGTAATGGACGTAGCATGAGAATATGGCTCGACCAGATTTTCAAGAAAGAAATCAAGCAAGTAGTGGACTGGAGCAAGGTTGATAAAGATGACTATCTGCTTGTGATGGAGCGCAGTCCTATAAAAGATATTGAAATCAAACATATCCTTAAGAATGCAATGACTGATAAGATTAATGACCGTGAAATGTATATGAAAGGTATTGACCACAGTTATTACTATGAAGGGTATACTGAGTATAAGACAAGGGATTTGACAGGAAAGATATAATTTCAAATAGTCCTTATGAAAACAAAAGAACCACATATTTTGTGAAAAAGTGCCCTTGATAAATATTCGTCGAGGGCATTTGATTGCAAAGAAGATGATGAGGGGATAAATATGGAAAAAGATACGATTAAAAAACTATCACAAACACACGACAGCTTCTACCTTTACGACGAAGCAGTTATAAGAGAAAAGACAAATTACCTAAAAGATAATTTTCCGGGAGTCAAGTTCCTGTACTCAGTGAAATGTAACCCTAACAAGAATGTCCTAGAAACGATATTCGATGAGGGATTCGGAGCCGACGCAGCAAGCCTTGGGGAAGTGTTGAAGGCAGAAGCGCTGGGGCTTCCAAAAGAAGAAATCTACTATTCTGCTCCCGGCAAGTTAGAAAAGGATATCGAAAGGGCGATAGATAAATCCGTAATCATCGCGGACAGCATAGCAGAGATATATAGAATAGAAAATGTTGCACAGAA